>JADFLZ010000384.1 GCA_022564135.1 Candidatus Zixiibacteriota bacterium | reverse complement strand
CTACTGCCACCATCAGAGCCTTAAACGGGCTGGGTCGCTCGAGCAGAATTTATCCTGGACAAATACTTGAAATTCGAGGAAGTTCTGATTATATATCCCACAGGATAAAACGGGGTGAAACATTGAGTACTATAGCCCGAAAGTATTCAACCTCAATAGCCAAAATTATGGCACACAATAATATTGACAACCCCCATCAAATTTCCATCGGGTCCAGATTAAGGATTTATACCAGATAGATGGCCAAAAAAAGAGATATAATAATTGGAGTCATCATTGCCGGTTCATTTATAGTAGCTTTCGGCTTTTTCGCTTTGATGATGGTCGGATTTATGAGCGGCTCGGGAAATTTTAGTTTTACCGGACTTGGCGAAAGTATAGGTGTAATTGAAGTCTATGGAACGATCACCGATGCCAGCAGCCGGCCGGTCATAAAACAGCTCAAAAAATGGACTGACAACAGCTCAATAAAGGCAATAGTTATTCATATTAATTCCCCCGGTGGGGGAGTCTCTGCGTCGCAGGAATTGTACGATGCTATTTTACGAACCCGCGAAGAAAAAATTGTAGTTGCCTCGATGGCTTCTGTCGCTGCTTCAGGCGGCTATTATATTGCCTGTGCAGCTGATAAAATTATAGCCAACAAAGGCACCCTGACAGGCTCAATAGGGGTCATTCTCCAGTTTCATACAGCTGAAGTTCTTTTGAAAAAAATCGGTCTGGAAACTGAGACTATCAAATCAGGCAAGCTCAAAGATGTTGGCAACTATTCCAGAGAAATGACTGAAGACGAGGAGCTGATGCTTCAGGCTGTAGTAATGGATACCTATGAGCAATTTGTTGAGGCAGTAGCCGAAGGACGTTCGAAGTCCAAAGAAGAGATTTATCCCCTGGCCGATGGCTCAATCTATACCGGCCTGCAGGCCTACAATCTGGGCCTGATTGACACGCTGGGCGGCTTATATGAAGCAATCGAGCTGGCCGCTGATCTTGCTGAAATTGAAGGAGACCCGCACGTGGTAAGGCCATTGAAGCGCAAAAAAGGCGGTTTTTGGGATATTTTGAGTAAATTCTCGGAAAAACTAAGCAGTGCGGTTGAACAGGAATTGTCAGGTCCCAGACTGCTCTATCTTTATAAGTGACTTAATCCTAATAATTTAAATGCTAAGGTTTCATTTTTTTGCTTTTCAATCGCTTGATTATATTGTATCTTCCACACCTACAAGAAGTTATCTTCTCAAATCACTAAGTGAGTTAAAGTGGAAGGATATAACGAAAGTGGAAAAATTGAAAAATAACATGAATATAGATAGTGACAAAGCCGAGGGAGGTTGTTGTGACTAAAGCTGATTTAGTTGAAAGGGTGGCGGAGAAAACAGGTTTGACAAGAACCGATGTGGCAGTAGTAGTCGATTCTTTTCTGGACACAGTCAAGAAATCACTCGAGAGCGGCCACAACATTGAGATCAGAGGATTTGGAACTTTTAAGGTGAAACTTCGCAAAGCCCGCAAGGCGCGCAACCCCCGTACAGGCGAAGTTGTCCCGGTACCGGATCGCAAAGTCCCTGTTTTTAAGCCGTCGAATGAATTCAAGAATATGATAACGAAACTTGCGATATGATAAATAGAGATTAATGGAGGATTAATGCCCTGCGGAAAAAAGCGTAAACGTCATAAAATCAATACTCACAAGCGAAAAAAGCGCAGACGCGCCAATCGTCATAAAAAGAAGAAATAATTAATCTCTGTTTTTAGCCGATTAGAGTTTCAATTTTCTTAACTTTCCGGCCAGTTTTTCCCTGTTTCAATGATTCGGAGCTTTTACTAAAAAAGCAGCCTGATGGTGAGTATGGCCCGGTCAGTTCTGGCTAATAAAACTCTCCATTAGCCATTGAAAAAAGCAAATTTTGTCAGTAATATCGCAACCTATATCCTCAATTTCCGTAACTATTAAGGTCTCAAAAAAGGGAATGACAACTGGAGGAATAATGGATTTCTTGAAAATATTTTTAATTATCCTGGGCATCATAGCAATTGCACTGATTGCTAACGCCGACAGCGGCCGCATTTACGGCAAAATTTATACTTTAGATGATGAAGTTTACGAAGGCCTCATACGCTGGGACAGAAACGAAGTCAGCTGGGTCGATGTACTCGACGGCAGCAAAGATATCTCCAGGAAAAATAAGAGAGAGTTCAGGAGGTCAAGGCGGGGCAGAAGCCGGGAGACTTCGTTTGAAATATTTGGTCTTAAATTTAAAAGCAGTAGTCATAGTTTCTGGTCATCAAGCACCCAGTCCGGAATTCGTTTCGGACATATTAAGACTATGGAAGTTATAGATGACGACCGGGTCTTGTTGATTCTTAAATCCGGCGAGGAGTTAGAGCTTGAAGGCGGCTCAACTGATATCGGCGATGATATCAGAGAGATTATCATAGAAGACAGAAACGAGGGCGAGATCGAATTTGTCTGGGATGATATAGAAAGAATCGAGTTTTCAGCCACAAAACCGAACCTGAAATCGAAGCTCGGCTACAGACTTTATGGAACCCTGACTACCAGGCGGGGCGATGAATACCAGGGATTTGTCTGCTGGGACATTGATGAAACTTTGTCAGAAGATATTCTTGATGGTGACTCTCGTAAGCGGCGCCGGAAAATTAAGTTCAAAGATATAAAAGCTATCGAAAGATACAGTTCAAGCGCGGCCACGGTTATTTTCCATGACGATAAAGAAATTGTCTTGCGGGGAACCAACGATGTCAATGATGACAACCGCGGCATCATAATCTGCGACCCGGGCTTCGGACAAGTGCGTGTCAGCTGGGACGAATTTGAACGACTGGATTTTTCTCCGATGGGAAAAGCCGTCAGCTATGAGCAATTTG
>JADFLZ010000036.1 GCA_022564135.1 Candidatus Zixiibacteriota bacterium | reverse complement strand
CCCATCTGGTCTCAAACCCGGGAGAGCTGGCGTCTCCTATAAGTTTCCGGCAGATAATATAATACTCAAAAGGTTCCAGCCGGAGACTTGATGAAAACAAAACAGTATCGCTGCCGACAACCAGTAGGTGACTATTTATAAAAGCGATACTGGCAGAATTGTTATACAGCTCAATCCATTCCAGACTTCTGCTTGAGCCCGGTTCGTTGGACATAACTTCGTTAATTACGATAGTAGAAAGAACAGACGGCGCCATATGAAGCGTTAGTAGCGCAACAAACAGAATAAATGTCAGGCGTCCGTTTTTCATATTCTAGCCTTTAGTCCTACTGAAAAAGTTGACAGATGCGGTTCTTTATTTTCACGCCGGTAACTGTGGCTGAATTTAGTCGAAACCGACAGATTTTCAAACAAATCATTTTGATTTTCGATGTAAGCATACCAGTAATCTATTTGATTTGTGTTATGGTTATACTCTCTTAAGTTTCCCCAGACTTTAAGCCGCCCTAACTCCTTAGTCTCAAATCTAAAATTTACAAACAGCGACATATAATCATCTGCGGCTGTTTTTGTATTATAAGCTAAATAAGTCCTGATGTTTATTCGTGCAGATTGAAACTTCAGTTCGGCTCTGGTTCGTCTGGTTGTGATTTCATTTTCGATTCTGCTTTTGATTCTGCTCAGGAAATCGAAGCGCAGCTGCAGACTGCTGCTAAAAGACCTTGTCAGAGCTGTCAGAAATTCAAAATTATATTCATCGTTTTTACTTTTCGCAAAGACAATCGAGTTAACCAAAAATATCTCTTCCGCCGGCTGTACAATCGTCTTTAACAATACTCCCTGTTGTCCGCTGCGTCTGTTTGAATAATTAAAGCCCACCTTTTCTATTTCTGCAGTCGATGACAAAGTTGCCCGCTTGGAGCCGCTGCTTATATCTATAAAATCATCGTCGTAAATCCAGCCGGCGTATTTTATTTCGGCTGTGCCAAAAAAATGCCGTCCTTCGGTCACTGCCGCCGCCAACGAAGTGCTCGTCTCTGTCTGCATTATAATTTCTGATCTGTTGTAGCCGCTTTCATATTCATAACGGCTGCCAACTCCGTACTTATAAAAAATCATAGACTCACCCGTGTCTCTGCTGCGCAACTCAGAAACGTTAAACAAAAGCATAGGCCTGAAATTATTATCGAGATATTCGATACTTCCGGCCAGCACAGCCAGCGCGTAGAGAGAATCTCTCTGATGAGAAAAAACAACGTTTGAGCCAAAAGATTCAGACTTAAATCGCATACTAAATCCGTTGTGTCCGCCGTAATCAGGAAATAGCAGCGACTCGCTGTCAAATTCTTTTGAATAACTAAACAGTTTACCTCGGTAACCAAAAAGAGTCCCCAGACCCAGTCGGTCTGAATAATTGCCGACGATAAGGCTCTTTAGCAGGCCTGAAGCCGGTTTGTATCTGACAGATCTATATACTAATCTTTCGCTGCCGGAATACTCACGATGAAGACGCAGCAGAGTTGTTATAGAATTTTTGAGATTCAATTTTATTGATGTGCGATAGCGGCTCTGCTGGCTGGCTGTCAGCTTTTTTGAAAAAAAATGAGAAACTATTGCTGAGACTTGTTTGGATTTTTCTGCTCTTTTAATAAAATAAGTTTTTTGATTTTCTTTCAGCTCCGGCTGTGGCAGTTGTTTAGATTTCAGAAAGTGCGAGAGATTCGGAATTTCATCGAGAAGATAAAGGCTGCTGGAGTCAATGCCAAAGCGTATCAACTCCTGCAAAATTATCAGCTGACTAAAATTTATTTCTCCGTTTCTGAAAGCTTCCTCCAGATCTTCCTCCGAAGTATATACGTAGGTGGACAATTCCTGCTGTGCTGAAACCTCAACGCTGAAAACAATCAGACATATTACAAGCCCCGCCAGCCGCACTCTTAAGTCAGCCCATATTTTTTGAGCTTCCTGTAAAGAGTCCGCTCGCCGATACCCAACCTCTGGGCTGTTGCTTTTCTGTTGCCGGCTGTTTTATCCAGTGTCTGTTCGATAAGCAGCCGCTCCATATCCTCGACTGTCCTGTCATAGCTGTATTTACCCTGAATTCCGGACAGTTCACTTTCATCTACATCTCCGGGCAGGTTTGAAGTAATCAAGTCGCGCAGAAGACGCACCTCGCTGCCTAAAGAAATAATCGCACGGTAAATAAGCTCCTGCCCGGCTTCTTCGGTAGATTTACCGGTCGAAACCGGCAGATGAGTGGCGCTGGAGTGCTGTTCAGTTAAGAATTTTTCGACGTCGTTATGATCTACGGTGCCGCCCGGTTTAAATGCGCTCATTCTGTCGGCAAAATTCTTGAGCTGCCTTACATTCCCCGGCCAGTCAAATTTATTTAAGAGTTCCAGGGCTGAGTCGGTGTAGGTCATCCCTTTTTTATTTCGCCAAAAATGATGCAGCAGCGGCTGGATGTCGCATTTGTGCTCCAAGAGAGAAGGCACGATAATCTTGACGGCGCTGATTCTGAAATACAGATCCTCACGGAAAAGCTTCTCGTTTATTGCTTCGGTCAGATCCCGATTGGTGGCAGCGACAATGCGAACATCGGCCTTTCTGACAGTCGACGAACCTACCGGAAAGTAAGTGCCGTCTTCGAGCACGCGCAACAGTTTGACCTGCATCTCCGCAGTTGTTTCACTTATTTCGTCTAAGAAAAGCGTACCGCCTTCTGCTTTGGAAAAAAGCCCTGCCCGTTTACCGACCGAACCGGTGAACGCACCTTTCTCATGACCAAAAAGTTCTGACTCCAGAAGTCCTGCGGCCAGCGCCCCGCAGTTAATAGCTACAAACGGTTTGTCGCTTCTGTTAGAATCCTGGTGGAGGGCCGAGGCTACCAGTTCTTTTCCCGAACCGGACGGACCGACAATCAAAACAGCTACATCTGTCGGCGCAATACTTCTGATTGTCTCGGCAACTGCTTTCATCTTTGATGAACGCGCTACCATGCCGTAGCTCTCCAGTAAATCTTTGGTAGAGAGAATTTGATTTATTTTGTCAGACATGCCTTTGTGTCCGATATCATCCGAAATCAGGCCGTCTAAGTAATCAGCTGGCTCCATACCATCTGGTTCGCTCTTGATTAGCTTCCAGATTTCGGTAAGACCGTTACCCCGCCTTATTCTTGAAGCTACCGCCGGCCTGATCTTAAAACTTTCGCTGTCAACTATGACTAATGAAATATCGCGCTCTTTAATAAGCTGATAAAGCTGCGGCAGTTCTTCGGCTATTATCCCGATTTCGCTCCAGTTAATAGAACTACCTGACAAGTTGTCCCGACTTATCAAAATTGCTGTTCTTTTATCCTGCTGCATTACTGCGGCTACCTCGTCTTTCTGCCCTGTCTGATCTTCGTCGTCTGGCGACTTTTGGGCGGACGAAGTCCTTTGGCTTTTTTGGCGCTGCCGATAGTTTTTGGTTTCTTTTGTCCCCCTTGGTCGACCAGATTAAGTTCTATCTCGCTGGTGGTTTGATTGACAGCAACGATACCAACCTTGACCCGGTCTCCCATTCGAAAGACCCGGCGTTTCCTGCGACCGACTAAGCGGTACTGCTTTTCATCAAAATGATAATAGTCGTCATCGATAGAAGAAATCCGGACTAAGCCTTCGGCACCGAGATTATCAAGGCGAACCCAGAATCCCCAGCGGGCAACTCCGGAAATCACTCCCCCAAACTCGTCCCCGACATGTCTGGCCATAAACTGAACCTGCTTGACCTTGATAGCGGCCCGCTCGGCCGATTCGGCCACTCTTTCGGTTTCCGAACAGCGCGTGGCAACCCTGTCGATCAGCGAAACCACCTGAGAGGCAAATTTCTTTTTGTAACCTTCTTTGCCCAGTGCACGCAGCAGCCGATGCACCAGCAGATCCGGGTAGCGTCTTATCGGCGAAGTAAAATGAGCGTAGTGCGTAAAGGCCAGACCAAAATGGCCGTTATTTTCACGCTGGTAAACAGCTTTCTTCATCGAACGCAGCATCAGTTCGTTAATAAAATCAGCTTCCGGTTTTTCTTTAATTTTTTCTAAGAATCTTGAAAACTGGACCGGCTTCAAATTGCCGGAGACGGGAAACGAATAGCCCAGTTTTCTCATCGTTTCAGAAAACTCCGCTATCTTCTCTTTATCCGGCGTGTCATGCACCCGGTGAAGAAAAAACACTCTTTTCCTGCTGGCTTCTTTAGCCACCACTTGATTGGCCACCAGCATGAATTCTTCTATCAGCCGATGAGTTTCCAGTCGCACTCGGTGACCGAGTTCTAAGACTTCACCTTTGTCATCCATAATAATTTTTGATTCAGGCAGGTCAAAGTCCAGTGAACCGGCTTCCAGTCTCTTGCGTGATAAGAGTGTGGCAAGTTTACGGGCTGACTTTAAGTTAGCAGAAACGCGTCTTATCTGGTCAGTAACTTTTCCGTTGTCAAAAAATTCCTGAACTTCCTCGTAAGAGAGTTTGGCCTTAGAATTAATAATCGTATCAGCAATTTTCCATTTAATTACTTTGGCTTTTTTATCAAATTCCACGAAGACCGAGTGCGCCATTCTTTTGCAATCAGGACGAAGCGAGCAGACATCGTTGGAGAGCACTTCCGGCAGCATCGGAATTACCATGCCGGGCAGATAGACCGAATTGCCGCGCCTGAAAGCTTCTCGGTCAAGTGCCCCGCCCGGCCGCACGTAATAAGAAACATCTGCTATGTGCACGCCCAGGCTGAATCCTTTATCTGTTTCGACCACCGAGATAGCGTCATCGTGGTCTTTGGCATCAAAGGGGTCAATGGTGTAGATGCACTCTTTGGTCAGATCTATTCTAGCGGCAGAATTGTCGTCTGTAAAAGCTGCTGCTTCTTCGGCTTCTGACATAACATCGTCCGGGAATTCTTCAGGCAGATTATAGCTTTTGATTATTGTCAACATATCCACCCCCGGTTCTCCCGGACGGCCCAGCCGCTCAATAATCTTTGCTTCGGGATTCAGATGGGGATCTTCCCATTGCAGGAGAACCGCTACAACTTTTTCACCGTCCTGTGCCTCAAGGGTTTCATCAGGAGGAATATACATATCGCGATGAATGCGGGGATTGTCCGGAACTACTACCGAGAAATGCCCGCCGCTCTTAAACGTCCCCACCATATTTCTGACAGAGCGTTCAACTATTTTGATTACGGTGCCGGTCTCGCGCCCCTCTGACTTGCCCATCAGACGGACCATTACCTGGTCGCCGTCGAGAGCTGTCAAAAGGTGTGCCGACGGTATCAGAATATCTTCATCATCTTCACGAATCAGAAAACCTATACCTCTTTTGATTATGGCAATTTTGCCAACCTGAATTTCAAGCTCAGCCGCCAGCCCGATTCGGCCTCTCTTGAGCTTGACTAACTGGCCCGAACTGATCAGCTTTTTTACTTCGTTGCTGAAAGCCGCATAGTCTGTATTTTTGACAGCAAGAGCTTTGGCCATCTCTTTTAATTTCATGGGCCGGTCGGCTCGCTCTTTGACTGCTTTGATTAGATTATTGCCTGATAACTTCATGCTGATAATAAACGAAATATGACTGTCAGCTGTCAACAATTTCGGCCAAAAATCGGCCATTTTGGCAGTTGGATTTCTTCGCAAAAAAAACCCGCCAAGAGGCGGGTTCTCTATTTTTGACACAGGAGCAGGACGATCTTAGAACTATTCAACTCGTTGCCGAGCATTTTCTGAAAGCTGGGTAGAAATGTTATGGGAGAGTTTCCATTGATCACTTGCAACACAATAGCAATTTTGTAAGTCGGAATAGCGCTTAACGCATTGAATTTGAGACATTATGCTCAAATCCCTCGGGCAATCCATGTGGAAATCTAGCAAATTTCTTTAGCTCATTCCAATCTGAATCAGGAAACGACTCAATGGGCTTGTGCGATTGAGCGGCTGCAGCAATACTTCCACCAATAATCCAAACTGGCGCAGATAGTATAAGGACGTACCCATGGGAGGCAGTTGATAGGGTCCCGAGTAGGGTCCAAACAGCAAGATTCCCATGTCGGGAGTCATAGGTAGCTAACCGAGCTTTTTTAATGTCTGATAAAGAGATAGCTACTAGGCCTGTCAGAGTATCAACATATACAGTTTCTGTATTTACTGCAATGAATTCTCCTCGGACAACTGATTTGGATGCCCCTGAGAAATATTCAATTTTAATCCATGCACCCTTGGATTCCTTTTGCGCTTCGGCAGCAGTGGAGAGCCATCCTCGAGGAGCACCCGTGCCAACACAGCCTGCCAGAAGAAGCGCGACGACAATTATTCCTATGGCCAACAACTTTGTCTTACTGTGCATAGCGACTGTTCCAGAATAATTCTTCTATTTCAGCTTCAACTTGTTTGAATTCAGGTGCCAGCTTGCGCAGGGCAAGTTCAGGATTAAGGAATATCATTGTTGCTCGACTTAAATCTTCATCAGCAACCCATTCGTCACGAATCCATTCTAGATAGTAACCGCGACTTTCCAAAAACAGTTCATATTCCACAAAATCCTCCGGCAAGCGGTACATCAAAGTGACTACATCCCCTGGAAGTGTAATAAGTTGCCTGGTTGAGTCCAGTAGTGCTTCTCTGGCTATGTCATCTCGAATCGCGTTGCGCCTGACAAGAGAAGGTTTAAGTCTGATAGGTTCTACCCTCTTTCCTAAAACAGCAAGGGCAATATAGTCTATGCGCCAGTGTCCCTTTGTAAGTCGAAGCCTAATTTTAGCCTGATTCGGCAAATTTTGAGGAAGCGGCACCAGATGAACATCAGTGGCAAGTGGTCCGGTTTCATTAATTTCACCTACAGCAACCCATTCGCCTTGGCTGTTCAGAGTCAAGACTTCAATTCCGCCCAGCAAGCGACCAACTCCGCCCGCCCTCTTTCGAGTAACTTCGTCTCCTCGTTCCATCATAGCAAGCCATTTGCCAACTGAGTTGCCCATATATGAAAGGGTTTGATAGAACAGATAGGTGCTGAGAAGTGACTGTCTGGAGGCAATGACCAAGCCCAATTTGGCGTCTGGTACATTTCTGAACTCTATATCGATTGTCTCTTTTGCGCCCAGATATGTCGAGTCAGTTTCACTAATACGTTGAAGACCGTCAAAGTGCTTCACTTTTTTGAGACAATCACCCTCCGGTCCTATACATTGACTTGGTTCAATGAGCTTGCTAGCCTGCCAGAAGGTATTGTTGGAGGCAGCGAATACTCTCCCTCCCTTAGTTCGTCGAGCAATCAGCAAGTCTGCGTACCTCACGACATGAGTCTCAAGTGCTTCGTTTTTCATAAGCACTTCAAAGTCTCTGGCCGTCGGTTTAACGCGATAGAGGGCGTCTATATCTCTTCCCTCAAGGGCAGGAGAAATGCTCGCGGAAAACCCTTCCGCTTGCAAAACTGGCACCCCCTCGTTTTTAACATAGAATGTTGGACATGAACCGAAACATGCCTTTGGATTCGAAATACAATATATAGTTAACGCAACTGATGCCCCGGTAATAACAGCTAGAGCCGCCACAGACCCCGAGGTATGTACAACGTTGGTTTCAAAGATTGCGACAGAATCTAAAGGTATACTGAAGAAATCATCCTCGAGGATTTCACGATTTACATCAAGGAGCCGCCCGGTTCCAGTAACAAGCTTCTTATCCTCATCTACATTCCAATCCGAAAGGATGTAAACATGACCGTTGAGAAGATGTACTTTTAAAAAAGGAGATTCCGCCTTAAAGTAAGCTGCATCCTTCACAAGTGTACCGACATCTTCACGAGAAGTGAGTTGTCGTTTTTGAGTCTGGACGCCACACCCTGCAAGATGAATACAGCAACACAACAAAACTGAAGTAAACAATATAGTGGAAGTATTGCTTTGTTGCCTGTTCAAAAAATTGAAAAACACAACATTATTATCCTGTTTGCCTGACGTTATATTTGATAACTTAATATTTGTGGGTGTTAAGTCAACATATTTCTCTTTATATCAAGTACTTACAAAAAATTGCTTTTTCAGAGTGGAAGGATGATGCAAGTGGGGTATGGACAGGTATTTAGTCCGCTCCCCCTTACGGTTTCGAGTTTAACTTATCAGTCTTTGCGACTTTTTTCGAGGACTTTTGAGTAGGCCGAGAAATTTTCCAGTACTTTGCCGGTACCTCTGGCAACGCAGGTTAAAGGATCTTCGGCAATGTTAACCGGCAGGTTGGTTTCATCACGCAGCCGTTTATCCAGGCCGCGAAGCAAGGCGCCGCCACCGGTCAGCACGATACCTCTTTCGAGAATATCAGAAGCCAGCTCAGGCGGAGTACGCTCCAGAGCCTGCCTGACCGCCTCAACTATTATATCAATAGTTTCTGATAATGCTTCACGTATCTGGACTGAAGAAAGTTTCAATATTTTTGGCACTCCGGCCACTAAATCCCGGCCTTTGACATCCATCGAAAGCTCTTTTTCGAGCCCGGTAGCCGAGCCTATCTTAATTTTTATCTCTTCGGCGGTCAATTCACCGATAAGCAGATTGTAGTTCTTCTTGAGATACATGATAATAGCTTCGTTTAATTCATCACCGGCGATTCTTATAGAAGTAACGTTGACGATGCCGTTTAAGGCTATGACCGCGATTTCAGTGGTGCCGCCGCCGATATCAATGACCATACAACCGGAAGGCTGCTCTACCGGCAGTCCCACTCCAATAGCAGCTGCCATCGGCTCTGACAAAAGATATACTTCGCGGGCACCGGCATTTTCAGCCGAATCGCGAACCGCGCGCTTTTCTACTTCGGTAATACCAGAGGGAACGGAAACAACCACCCGGGGTTTCATCAAGTATTTATGCTTGACCACGCGTCTGATAAAGTCAGATATAAGTTTTTCGGAGATTTCAAAATCAGCAATAACCCCGTCTTTTAGAGGGCGAATTGCTGCAATTCCGGCCGGTGTACGACCGGTCATTTCTTTGGCGGCTGAACCTATGGCCAGCACTTTGCCGGTAGATTGTTCTATGGCCACCACCGATGGCTCGTTTAGAACTATGCCCTGATTCCTGACATATACCAGCGTATTGGCGGTGCCAAGGTCAATGCCGATGTCGCTTGAAAGCCAGTCAAATAATCCCAATGTCTTGTTTCCTAAAATAAAAGAGCTTTATGTCCATAGGCCGAGAGAAGCCTGCAGCCTACACTACCATATATCGTATTATTTAGCCTCAAGTTTACTCTTAAAACCAAGAAATTGCAATAAAATAGTATCTTTTCAGCTCTCATCGGCAAAGATTTATCCACTGAATTCAACGGTTTTCAGACAATTCTACTCTTTAGTTCTGGGCATCGACAACTGCAATCGAAGCCATATCAACTATCTGGGTCACATCCAGCGTCCGGTGTAAAACATGTACCGGTTTCGATAATCCCATCAAAATTGGTCCGATGGCAGTAAGCCCGCCCATTCTCTGCATCAGCTTGTAGGCGATATTGCCGGAATTTAAGTCAGGGAATATCATCACGTTAGCCTTGCTCTTGAGCTTTGAGAAGGGAAAATGTTCTTTCATAAACTCCGGCATCAGGGCTGTATCTGCCTGCATTTCGCCGTCGACTATCAGGTCAGGCGCTTTCTGGTGAAGAATCTTTACAGCTTTGGCCACTTTACTGGATTCGGCCAGCCGGACAGAACCAAAATTTGAAAACGAAAGCATCGCTATTCGCGGTTCAATATCATAACTCCTGGCTACTTTGGCCGCATTGATAGCTATCTCGGCCAGCTCTTCGGCGGTCGGGTTAATATTAACCGTGGTGTCGGCAAACATATAAACTTTGTCCTGACTGACCATGGCAAACAGACCCGATACCCGGGTAACTCCTTCTGCCAGCGGCACAATTTCAAGTGCCGGACGGATAGTAGACGGATAATCTGAGCGTATGCCTGAAAGAACCGCATCGCAGTCGCCCGACATAAGCATCATCAGGCCGTAGTAAATGGGAATTGTCACTCTGCGGTTAGCGCGCTCCATGGTAATACCGCGCCTGCCCCTTAACTCAAAATATTTTTTAGCATATTCTGCAAGTTTTGATGATTCTTTGGGGTTGATTATTTCTGCTCCGGCTAATTCCAACTGGTACTCTTTGGCAACTTCGGCAATACGCTTTTCGTCTCCTAAAAGAATCGGTCTGGCAATGCCTTCATCGAGAAGATTCTGGCAAGCCCGCAAAATCCGCCGCGACTCTCCCTCGGGAAATACAATGCGCTTCGGCTCAGACTTTGCTTTTTCTGCAATCGATCTCATAAGTGTTCTGCCGCTGCCGACTCTTTCCATCAACTCATGCTTGTATTCTTCTAAATCCAGCTCTCTGCCGGCCACCCCGGATTTCATGGCTGCTTCGGCCACCGCCGCTGCTTCCCAGGTCAAAATGCGGGCGTCGAACGGTTTGGGAATAAGATATTCACGACCAAATTTGAAACGTTTTCCGCCATACGCTTTGGCTACTGCCGGCGGAACTTCTTCTTTGGCAAGGGCCGCCAGTGATTTTACAGCGGCAATTTTCATCTCTTCGTTTATGGTGGTAGACCAGGTATCGAGTGCGCCGCGAAAAATAAAGGGAAAGCCCAGCACGTTGTTGACCTGATTAGGAAAATCAGATCTGCCGGTGGCAACTATGACATCTTTGCGGGCTGCCATGGCATCCGGGTACATGATTTCCGGATCCGGGTTGGCCATGGCCAGGACAATCGGGTCTTTGGCCATGGACTTGACCATTTTTTGAGTGACCAGATCTTTAACAGAAACACCTACAAAAACATCAGCGTCTTTCATAGCGTCATCAAGCGTGCGGGCCTCGGTTTTTCTGGAAAACTCAGCTTTGTATTTGTCCAGACCAGATTCGCGGCCTTGGTAGATGACGCCTTTAGAATCGACCATCAGCAGATTTTCGTGTTTTACTCCTAACGAACAATACAATTTGGCGCAGGCGATTCCGGCCGCCCCGGCGCCGCTGAAGACGACTCTGATTTTGTCTATATCTTTCTTTACAATTTCGAGAGGGTTTAAC
>JADFLZ010000383.1 GCA_022564135.1 Candidatus Zixiibacteriota bacterium | reverse complement strand
TGGCACGAGTCGAGATATTTGAACCTCGAGAAGAAATTAGAAATCAACACTCTCAATAAAGTAAAACTCAGCCCGAATGAGACAGGCCCTGACTTAGTTTCCGGAGAGCTGTTGTCACTGGCTAAAATCAGAAATTCAGATAAACTGTTAAAAGCGGTCATGGAGCCGCTCAGTAAAAGACTCGGTACCAGTAAAGTTCTGCTGGCGCATATTTCCGGCAAGAACAATAGCTCAACTTTGCAGCGGCCGCCTAAAACCAAAAATTCGATTTCCACTCCTGCCGATAATGTTTTAGAAGAGCTGATCAAGATGGTCAAAGGTAAAAGCCCGCAGCCTCTGAATGAAATTAACAGTCAAAACAAACCACTGGCCGGCTGGCTTGAAGAAGTTCAAAGCAGCGGCTTTACTCATGCTCTTGAGTTCAATCTGGATCCGAGCCAAAAATCCGTCTTGCTATGGGAATGCCGGGGTCAGCCCGGCCAGGTCGAATCTCAGCTAATTCAGTTTAAGGCCTTTGCCTCAGACCTGATGACTACCGCCAAAGCCTACGAGACAGCCGAAGAGCTCTCTTTTACAGATGCTCTGACAGGTCTGGCCAATCAAAGATATTTATACAAGCGTCTCAGAGAAGAAATAAGCCGCGCCAAACGATTCAAAAGACATCTGGCCTTCGTCCTTTTTGATCTGGATGAACTAAAAACGGTCAACGATACTTTTGGTCATCAGGCCGGTGATACGGTATTGAGACAGGTCGGGCAGTCGCTCAAAAAGTCAATCAGAGAAATCGATATCATAGCCCGTTACGGCGGCGATGAATTTTGTGTGATTATGCCCGAAGCCGATAGCCAAACCTGTGTCAAATTTATGGACAGAATCCTTAAAACAATCGCCAAGACCAAAATAATGCTCGAAAATTCATCTGAGCCTCTTTATTGCACTGTTTCCCTGGGAGGAGCGGTATTTCCTATTCATGCCTCAAATGGAAAAAGCCTTGTTTACAAGGCTGATATGGCCCTTTTGAAAGCCAAAAACAGCGGTCGTAACCGCTATATCATGTATACATCCGATTTCGTGGAAAGTATCTCCTGAAAATTCTTTGCCATTCCTTAGCCTGCTCCATTAAACTCTTTGCTGCCTATTGCCGATTTTATAAAGGATACTGAGCTTTAAGTAAATATCCCCAAAAAAGGATCAGAATAACAGGCAGGCATAATGGAAACCTTTAGAATCAATAGCAAGCTAATCGAAAACGAAAAAGAGATTCTCATACAGACCTCAAATAATCCTGAGGAAGGTACCATATCTTCGACCATCTATATCGATGGTGTCTTAACGGAGCTTTTTAAATTGCCTCATCCTATAGAAGAAAACCCCGACAAGATAATGTCGTTAGTTCGGTCTACCCATAGTGAAAGAAAAGAAGAACTTGAAGCTCTGCTGGCTGCCTACCGGGGAGCGCTTTCAAGCAGCGAAGCCAAAGAAATCAGCGAGCTGGGGCTGGCCCTTTATTTCAAGAGATTTTATATGGAAGCCAAAGACCTGCTTCGCTCGGCAGTTACCCTTGATCCGGAATTTCACTCTGCCCGGCAGACTCTGGCATTGGTTGAAATGGAACTGGGTAATCTGGAGAGCGCTGAAACATTTGCCGCCGAGTCGGTTTCGCAGTGTCCTACCTACGCCGATTATCAAAACACTCTCGGTGAGATTCATCTGGTCAAGGAAGAATATGAAAAAGCGGTTGCGGCTTTCATTGAAGCAATAAAGATCAATCTCTATTATTCCAGAGCCTATTTCAATCTGGGCATCAGCATGCTGCATAGAATAGTTTTAGACTCCAAGGCTGAAACTGTTTCAAATGAAATAAGTCGCTGCCTGGATGCTTTTCGTAAGTCAGCCATGATAGACAGCGAGTTTGCCATCTCCCCTTATGGACAGGCTATTAAAGCTCTCGAAGATTCCCAGTATTCCAGCGCCTTAGAGCAGTTTCTGGCAGTAGGGCAGAAAGTAAAAGAGAAAATCAGAGCCGACCAGGCCTCATATTTTATGCACTTTATTGTTTTAAAAGACGCGGCTGAAAATGATTCGGTTGAATCCCGCATCCAATATCTCGAATCTGAGATTAATAAGAATCCATCCTATGTTGATTTGTATGCCGAACTTGCCAAATCCTATCTGGAGCAGTCGAAAAAGAACTGGCAAAGAGGCATATCTATGTACCGCAAAACTCTTAAACTCAACCCGGGCTATGGCAGCGCCAGGCGTTGTCTGGCAGAGGCGGAAAAGAAATACGGAGAGATCTGCAATACCCTGGATATTATAGCGACGCGCTCCTGAGTATTGCTCTTAAAGTAATACTTTCAGTCCCTGCCCCTAATCACAAATTGGTTAAATGTTAGCCTGATGATCATCGCTCCATTAATCGTCATAAAATATTCTTGACTCTCAGGTGTATAAGTGTAGACTGAAGCGATAGGAATTTCACCAATTCGGGAGTTTAATATGAAACGAATCGTCATCACCTGTATTTTGCTAGTTTTTGCCGTCAGCATAGCTGATGCCGGCCGCCGCAGGCCGCAATCAGGAAAAGTTAAAGATAATGTTTATGTAGATGCTAAATATGGCTTTAAGATTACGATAGGCGAAGGCTGGAAGCCTTCGCTTCGCAAAGAAAACGACAATTTCCGTCTTCTTTTGACCAAGAGAAAATACGAGATTCCCTCTGATTATACCAACGCTCCTGATTATACACAAATTCCGAGAATCATTATCTGGACAGATACAACTTCTCTGCCGACATTCGCCTTTCTTGATTCGCTGGTCAGCGAGACCTGGAATACCAAGCAGAAAAAAGAGCTCTTAAAAGAGTTAGAAATTATAGCTTCGGATATTTCATCCGGATCCCG
>JADFLZ010000382.1 GCA_022564135.1 Candidatus Zixiibacteriota bacterium | reverse complement strand
CTGGCCCTGAGGGGACACCTTATTCATTTTGTAAGCTACGCTCTGCCTTTCAGGCTGGACCAGTATCAGACCAACGTTTTCTACCACGGGGTAGATACCACCGCCTATCCGCTTTTTAAGTTTCCGCCCTATACTTTAACTCTGGCTGCAAAGATGGCCGAAGTTACCCGCGAATTCGATCTCGATGTAATTCACGTCCACTATGCTATCCCGCACGCAACTTGCGCTTATCTTGCCAAGCAGATTCTGGCAGAGCAGGGCATAGCAATACCGAAAGTGATCACCACCCTGCACGGAACTGATATTACATTAGTAGGAGCCGACCCTTCGTTTTATGACATCACCCGCTTTTCAATTCGCAGCTCCGATGGCATCACCGCTGTTTCACATTATCTGGCTGATGAAACTAAAGAAGTCTTCAAAATTGAAAATAATATCAAAGTCATTCACAATTTTTATGATGAGGAACGCTTTAAGCCATCTGCAACAGTCTGTCAGCGTTCGCAGTTTGCCAACGACGACGAGTTTTTGCTGATGCATGTCTCGAATTTCCGGCCGGTCAAACGTACTCTCGATGTCATAGATATATTTGAAAAAGTGTCGGCAAAACTTCCGGCCAAACTGCTGCTTATAGGTGAAGGCCCCGACACTATTTTAGCTCGCCGTCAGATAACAAAAAAAGGTCTGACAGACAAAGTTATCTTTTTGGGCAACCAGAACCGGGTCGAAGCGATTTTGCCCTGTGCAGATTTGTTTCTGCTGCCATCCGAAGAAGAATCATTCGGTCTGGCGGCGCTTGAAGCTTTGGCCTGTGGTGTCCCTGTCATAGGCACCAGCGGTACCGGCTTGGTTGAAGTAGTTGACGACGAAGTAAACGGCTACCTGCTGTCGGTCGGCGATACCACTTCGATGGCTGATAAAGCTATAAAGCTTTTGCAAGATGAAACTAAGCTTAAGAAGTTCAAAGAGTCTGCTTCGAGATTAGTAGCAGGAAAATTTAAAGCAAAAAAAATAGTAACCCAATACGAAAACTATTACGAGGAAGTACTTGGCCGATAAAAAATATAAACTCGATGTCTTAGCCATCGCCGCCCATCCGGACGATGTAGAAATAACCTGCGGCGGACTGCTCATAAAAATGGCCAAGCTCGGCCGGAAAACCGGCGTGCTGGATTTGACTCGCGGCGAAATGGGAACCTTTGGAACCGACCAAACCCGTGCCGACGAAGCCGCCGCCGCGGCAAAAATAATGGGGCTTACTTATCGCGGAAATCTTGCCATTCCTGATTCGGCCGTGGAATACAATCAGCAAAACAAATTGAAAATCGCGCAGGTTATAAGAGAGCAGGCTCCCGAGCTTGTTATTCTGCCACACTGGGTGCAGCGCCATCCCGACCACCTGGCCTGCTGCCGGCTTGGCTATGATGCTTGTTTTCTTTCTGGTTTAAAAAAAATTAATCTCGAAGGCGAACCAATTCGCCCGCGAAAAATTATCTACGCTTCCTATTACAGAAACAGCGAGCAGTCTTTCTTAGTTGATATCACAGACGAGTACGAACAAAAATGCGAAGCTGTCAAAGCCTATAATTCTCAGTTTGGCGACCCCAAAAATTCTCTGCAGATATTTCACCCGGGCGAAAGCGTTTTTGATATTATGCAAATCCGCGGCGCCAGACTGGGCCAGCTGGCCGGAGTCAAACAGGCCGAGGCTTACAGCATCAAAGAAAATATCCTGATAGACGACCCTCAAAATATGCCTGTACGTTCGATTTAGGCTGATTTGTTTCTCAAAAAAAGTTTTTAATGGCCAATCTTCTGGACAAATTGAGCAATTTTGGTATATTAAATTGATACTTCAAAATCTAAATCAAACGGAGGATATTGGTGAAAAAGTCTATTTTTACATCCATGGCTCTTTGTGTATTGCTGGTTTTCACGACTGAAGCGGAAGTTCCGCAGCTAATCAACTATCAAGGTGTTCTGTCCGACTCTGCAGGGGCTCCGCTAGACGGAACCTTTGACATTACTTTCAAAGTATACAGTCAGCCTGTAGCCGGTACTGAGTTCTGGACTGAAACGCACAGCGGAGCGGCAGTAAACGACGGTTTGTTCGCCGTCATTCTTGGCTCCATAACGCCCTTCGGGTCAACGAAGTCCGCCACCTCGCATGAAGTCTGGCTGGGCATCACTATAGGCACTGACCCGGAAATGTCTCCGCGTACACAGTTAATTTCGGTACCTTTTGCGTTTGAGGCAGACAGGGCCGTTCAGGCAGATACTTCAGATTACGCCTGGCGGTCACTATTTTCTGATACGGCTGACTACGCCGGGCGATCGCTATTTTCTGACACGGCTGACTACGCCGGGCGGGCTCTCTTTGCCGACACTTCAGATTATGCACATAACAGCTTTCTGGCTGACATAGCCGAAGTGGCCAATAGTGTGATTAATAACTCGATAGGCAGTGCTCAGCTGATTGACAACAATGTGACTTCACAAGATATCGCTGATAGCACAGTTATAGGTGTTGATATAGCGAAAAACACAATCAAAGGAACACACCTTACATTGGGTGCGGTGAACTCTGAAAAGATCGCCGATGGAACGATACTGGAGGCAGACCTTTCATTTGACCCCGCCACCCAATCGGAATTGAATACCCATCAGTCAATTGCTCCTGCCCATCATGCCAAGACGACAAACGCATCGGAATTGACTTCCGGCACAGTCGATGATTCCCGACTTTCTTCAAATGTCCCGCTCGCAAACACTACTAATACGTTTACAGATACTAACACTTTCAGCGGAACTGTGAAAATCGGTGACAGTACTATGACAGTAAGTAATGCTGGTATTAGAATCGGTTATAGTAGATTACCATCTGCTTCTACTCTTATTAAAGTTCAAAGAAATTACAATAC
>JADFLZ010000381.1 GCA_022564135.1 Candidatus Zixiibacteriota bacterium | reverse complement strand
AGCCGTTTCTTTTCGTTCCAGTTAGCGATACGTTTTGAAATTCTGATATGGTCGTCGTTGGGCACAAGTACCACGTAACGTCCGGGTATGGAAATTTCGGTAGCTACCCGGGGACCTTTGGTGGATATCTGTTCTTTAATAACCTGGACCAGAATTTCCTGGTCAGTTTTCAGAACGGTTTCAATTCCGGCCCGGCGGTGTTTGCGGATAATATCCGCCGGAGCTTCGACATCGTCATCGTCGTAGCCGCTGTTATCGTACATTTTGCCGATATCCGACGAATGCAGATAAGCGGCTTTACCTTCTAAGCCGATATCAACAAAAGCGGCCTGCATTCCCGGCAGGACTGTTTTTATGACGCCTTTGTAAATATTACCGACAATCCGTTTTTCATCGCGCCGCACCGACATCAGTTCGACCAGACGGTCGTCTTCGAGAATAGCTACGCGCGTTTCAAACTCGGTTGTGTTTACTAAAATTTGTTTTTTCAATTTGTTTCCTTCTTCGCTTTTTTAAGCGGATAAATTTTCTTTAGTCATTGGTTAAATGATTCTCCGGATTTTAGGCGGTAGCCGTTTATAAACGACCGACCGTCCATCACCTTTTTTCCCTCAGGCAGCAGCTCAGTTAATTCGAGAACCGATTTGTCACACTGCACCAAAAGCTCAGACTTATCTGGCAGAATAAAACCCGGCTGGGCAGAGTGTTCGCAGGTTTTGTCTGAGAGTTTCGACGCATAGATTTTGACTTTTTTGCCCCGGAAAAAAGTAAATGCTCCCGGTCGGGTGGCAAGTCCTCGAATCAGGTTGTGGACTTTGACTGCTGATTTCTCAAAATCAAGCAAAGCATCAGCGCTTTTTAGTTTAGGCGCCGGTGTCGAGAGTGTTTCGTCCTGGCTGACTGGCTCGAAATCCTTTGATTCTATTTTCTTGATAGAATCAAGCAGAAACTGGCCAGCCATCTCTGATAGCCTCTTGTAGAGAGAATCGAAATTTTCGTTATCATCAATATTTGTTTTTTGCTGTAAAATAATATCACCGGTGTCGACTTTGCTTTTTAAGAGAAACGAAGTCAGACCGGTTTCTTTTTCACCGTTTATCAGCGCCCATTGAATCGGCGCCGCTCCCCGGTATTTGGGCAATAGTGAACCATGAATATTCAGCGAGCCGAATTTGGGCAAAGCAAATATCCGCTCCGGCAGAATCCGAAAAGCGACCACCACAATAAGATCAGGGGATATTTCTTTTAGCTTAAGGTAGAAATCTTCACTCTTAAGCGATTCCGGCGCTAAAACAGGCAGAGCAAACTGCTCGGCTAGCTCTTTAACCGCGGTAGGCCGCAGGTTCTTGCCTCGTCCGGCTGGTTTGTCCGGGCCGGTCACCACCGCTGCAATAGTGTGTTCGCTGTTATGCAGCGCAGTCAGCGGCGCGCAGGCAAACTGGGGTGTGCCCATAAATACAATTTTCATTTTTTTAAATGCTGTGGCAAAAAAAGCAAAACTAAAGCGGGGAGAAGATAAAGCCTATAAATTCTTATGAAGCCTGCGCCAGTTTCTTAAGCTGGCCTTTTAGCATCGTTTTAGCAAGGGGTGTCAGATGGTCAATAAACAGCTTTCCCTCAAGATGGTCATACTCGTGTAATACTGCACGGGCCGGCATGCCGTCGAGCTCTTCTTCGAAAACGTTGCCATCAATATCAGTTGCTCGAACTTTGACTCTGACCGGTCTGGTGACTTTCTGGTAAATGCCCGGAAAGGATAAACATCCCTCTTCCAATTCAATTTGTTCTGCGGACGTTTCCAGAATTTCGGGGTTGATATAGACCTTGAGAGTAGCTGTCGGGTCGATTGCGCTCATATCAACAATGAACAGGCGCAACAAGACACCAATTTGCACTGCGGCCAATCCCAGGCCGCTGGCTTCTTTTAGGGTGTCGATCAAATCCGACACCAAATCTTTTATTTCCGAATTGATATTTTCAATCGGTTCGGAAACTTCCCGCAATACGGGATCGCCGTATTTGACGATCTGCCGTTCTGCCACAAAAAACTCCTAATAAATTTTCAGTCGTCCACTCTGGCGGCGATGGACGATTTCAAAAACTCTAATTTCGTGTTTTCGTTAATTCGAATCACAATTTTGCCATTTTTATCATCAATAGCGAAAACGGTCCCGAACATGCCGCCGGTGGTGACCACTTTATCGCCTTTTTTTAACTGTTCCAAAAGCAGATCATGTTCCTTTTTCTTTTTTCTCTGGGGGTGAATCATCAGAAAATACATCAGCAGTATTATCAGTCCAAACCATACCATGGTGAACATGCCGCCCCCGCCGCCGTCCGGGCTAGCCATCAAAAGAGGCCATTGAAAATCCAATTTTCTTACTCCTTTATAGAGCCAAAGGCTCTAATATTATTATCGGCCACCTGTTCAATTTCTGCACACCCAGCTAAACTGGTTTGACCGCTGCGCCTCCTATTCCCATTTGGGAAGCGAAACTCGTCATTGCGAGGATGTCCCGTCTGGACGGGACGACGTGGCAATCTAAGATTTCTTCGAGTAGGTCGAAACCCGCCTCCTGGGTGTGGTTTCGACACTTATGCTTTCCCGCTATAAGCGACGGAAAAGCCAAATCCTAACTCAGCCTTAATTATACCACATAGGTCCCTGTTAGGCAATTGTTTAATTGAGGGGGTGGAATAGGGGAGATTTAGGGTTGTTCAGGGAATAGACTTAAAATTCAGGGAAAAGAGGGGCAAGATTCAGGATATGGCCCGCCTCTGAAAATAAAATCCACCAGAAATGTCAGGTCTTGAATATTTGCCGATTCTCCGTCAGAATTAACATCTGCTTGCCCTTCGCAGGGTGGCCCGAGGCCACCGCGGAATATGAAATCTATAGTGTAAGTTAAGTCCAGGATATTGACCTTGCCGAT
>JADFLZ010000380.1 GCA_022564135.1 Candidatus Zixiibacteriota bacterium | reverse complement strand
CACTTGACAACCTCTGTGAATTTGAAATAGCTGTCGCACGAGGGCGTACGACAGCACAGTAGAGTGCGGCGCTGCGAAGTGCGGCACAGTAATATGCTGATTGGAAATTGAACCGATTATGAGAAACGAAACTAATGTTTGAATTTATAACAAAAATGTTCGGCACCAAGCACGAGCGCGAAACTAAGAAACTTCAGCCGAAAGTTGACGAAATAAACCTCGAGTTCGATAAGCTCAAAAATCTCTCTGATGATGAGCTGAAAGCCAAAACCGATGAATTCAGGAAACGGCTCGAAGACGGCGAGTCTCTCGATGACCTTTTAGCCGAGACCTTTGCGGTGGTCAAAGAAGCCTGCCGCCGGCATCTCGGCCAGAGCTGGAATGTGGTCGGCCTGGAGACCGAATGGAATATGGTGCATTTTGATGTTCAGCTTGTCGGCGGGATAATGCTGCATCAGGGGAAAATTGCCGAGATGGCCACCGGTGAAGGTAAAACTGTGGTGGCCACGCTGCCTACATATCTTAACGCTCTTAGCGGCAAAGGCGTGCATATGGTTACGGTCAACGATTTTCTGGCCCGCCGTGACCGCGACTGGATGGGACAAATTTATGAATTTCTCGGTCTCACTGTCGGCGTAATTCAGAATCAGATGTCAAATGCCGAACGGCGCGAGATGTTCAAGTGCGATGTTACTTTTGGAACCGCCACCGAATTTGGCTTTGACTATCTTCGCGACAATATGGCTCAGACCGCCGATGACCGCGTGCATCGTAATTACCACTATGCCATCATCGACGAAGTTGATTCTATCTTGATAGACGAAGCCCGTACCCCGCTGATCATGTCGGGACAGGTTGAGCTTAGTGTTCATGACCGCTACCGCGAAATGAACCCCACTGTAAAAACTCTGGTGCGCAAACAGACAGTCTTAGTCAATGACATGCTGGCCAGGGCTGAAAAGATGGTTGCCGCAAACATAGACGGCGATGCTTTCGAAACCGGCACGCTGCTTCTGGCGGTTCGCCGCGGTGCTCCCAAAAACAGAAGATTCATGAAACTCTTAAAAGAATCGGGCGTCAGCAAGCTCATGACCGATGTCGAAGCTTCTTATATGCGCGACAAGAAACTTCATGAAGTAGACGATCGTCTTTATTACTTCTTAGATGAGCGTGAGCATACCATCGTGCTCACGGATTTAGGCACAGACCAGCTTACGCCGGATGAACAGAAACTTTTTGAGATTCCGGATATCTCCTCTATGCTTTCGGAAGTTGATGGTGACGAATCGCTTGATGATGAAACCAGACAGAAAAAGATAGACGCTATTTATGAACTTCACGCCGAGCGTTCTGAAAAAGTTCACGCCATAAATCAGCTCCTGCGCGCTTATACACTATACGAAAAAGATGTCGAGTATGTTGTTCAGAACAGCAAAGTAATGATTGTCGATGAAAACACCGGCCGTATCCTGCCGGGCAGGCGCTACTCAGACGGGCTTCATCAGTCGATTGAGGCCAAAGAGGGCGTCACCATCGAGGCAGAGTCTCAGACTCTGGCTTCGATAACTTTACAGAACTACTTCCGCATGTACAAAAAACTGGCCGGCATGACCGGTACCGCCGAAACCGAAGCCGGCGAGTTCCATGACATTTATAAACTCGAAGTAGCCGTTATTCCCACCAACGAAAAAGTCATTCGCGATGATATGGAAGACGAAATCTACCGCACCCGCCGTGAAAAGTACAATGCCATTATCAGAGAAATTCAGAAAATGCAGAAGCTGGGTCGGCCCTGTCTGGTAGGTACCATCACTGTCGAAGTTTCTGAAACGATTTCGAGAATGCTCAAACGTGCCGGAGTTGTTCACAATGTGCTTAATGCCAAGCAGCATCAGCGCGAAGCGGAGATCGTAACTTCGGCCGGACAAAAAAGCGCCGTGACAATCGCTACCAACATGGCTGGTCGCGGCACGGATATCCGTCTTGGCCCGGGCGTCAAAGAAGCCGGCGGGCTGCACATTATCGGCACAGAAAGGCATGAGTCGCGGCGAATTGACCGGCAGCTGCGAGGACGTTCCGGCCGTCAGGGAGACGCCGGTTCATCGCGCTTTTTCCTGTCACTTGAAGACGACCTCATGCGCCTGTTCGGCGGAGATAAATTAGGCAGTCTGATGGACAAAATGGGCGTGCAGGAAGATGAAGTTATCACACATCCGATGGTGACCAAAGCCATCGAACGCGCCCAGATAAAAATTGAAGCCCAGAATTTTGCTATCCGTAAACATACTCTTGAGTATGACGACGTCATGAATGTCCAGCGCAAATGGATTTATGAGCGACGACTGGCGGCGCTGGAGAGACCGTCTATCAAAGACGAAGTAGAAGAGCTGATCGAATCCGTTCTGGCCGGTATGCTTGATGATTTCTGCCCAGAGGGACAGCACCCCGAAGAATGGAACATGACCGGTTTCATGGACGACCTGCGTAAAATTTATATGGTAAATCTCTCGATAAAAACCGAAGAAATTCCGGAACTGGAGCGCCCGACATTTTCTGAGAAAATGCTCCAGGCTGTGACCGATATTTATCAGCAAAAAGAAGAAGCCTATGGTCATGAAGTTATGCGCTCGCTGGAACGCTTTGCGGTGCTTTCTACAATCGACCGCTACTGGCGCGACCATCTGGCCGAAATGGAAGAACTGCGCACGGGTATCGGCCTGCGTTCTTACCATGGCGGCATGGGCAAACCGATTGATATCTATAAAAAAGAAGCCTTCAGCATATTTGAAACCATGATTGGCACCGTCGACCGTGAGATTGTAAATCTGGTTTATAAACTTCGTGTAAACGTTCCTGAAAAATCACGCTCCGACAGAAGACGCGCGGGTGTGACAATGGAAGCAAGTCACGCCGATTCTACCGGTATGGGCTTT
>JADFLZ010000379.1 GCA_022564135.1 Candidatus Zixiibacteriota bacterium | reverse complement strand
CTTGTTTCCTTCTTTAACAAAAGAGGGAACTTTAACAACCAGTCCGGTTTCAAGTTTGGCTGGCTTGGTAATATTTGTAACCGTATCTCCTTTGGCGGAGGGCTCTGTCTCTATAACTTCTAAAACTACAGACGCCGGAAACTCAATAGATATCGCCTCGTTATCTAAAAACAAAACCCGGTACTCCTGATTTTCGATCAGGTACCATTTGGCGTTGCCTAGGCTGTCGATCGGTACATTGATCTGGTCAAACGTATTTGAATCCATAAAAGCAAACTCGCCGGAATTCTCATATAGATACTGCATATCTCTGTTCTGGACGTCCGGAGGTTTAAAAGAATCGTTACTCCCGAATACTTTCTCGACAATTGCCCCGGTTTTAATATGTTTCAGCTTGGTACGGATATTAGCTTTGCCGCGACCCATTTTGAAGTGCTGATACTCTATTACGTAATATGGCTGGCCATCGACCATTATCCTCAGGCCTTTGCGAAAATCTGAAGGTGAATGCATTTAGTTTCTTTCTCCTTAATCTACTCTAATCCAAGTCGCCCAATATATACCATACCGGCGACCAGCCAACAATATTTTATGAGTAAATTAATTTAAGCCAACCGGCTTTGATTCGGGGCTTTTATTCAGCGGCAGGTAGATTTCAAATCTTGACCCTGAGCCTTCAGTAGAACTCACTTTGATCTGACCGCCATGAAGATTAACTATTTTTGCAGCCAGCGGTAAACCGAGACCCGTCCCTGATGGTTTCAACGAAAAGAACGGGGTAAAAATACTGTTAAGATGTTCGCTTGAAATTCCTGAACCGTTGTCGGTCACTATAATCAAAGCCTCGTTATCAGACAGCTTTGTTTCTATTGCTACGCTTCCGACTGACTCGTCACAGGCGTTTATGGCGTTTTCGATAATGTTAATCAGCGCCTGCTTAATCAACAGAGCGTCAATTTCAATTTTGGCTTCCCTGTCGTCGCTGGCAACCGCTCCAAAGCGCAGGCTGATATTTCTCTGCTTAAGCTGCGGCCTGAGAGTTGATTCGATTTCCTTAAACAGTTCAGAAAGTAAACTGCTCTCCGGTCTGTATTCCAGCGGCCGGGCGAAGTTAAGGAATCTCTCAATCAGCTCTTCGGTTTCTTTGGTTTCATTCAGCAGATCAGTCAGATATTCGTTTTCCGGAGATGCCTCTGAGACCTGATTTTTTAAGAGTCTGCAAAATCCTGATATAGCCCCCATTGAGTTACGAAGCTGGTGGGCCAGCCCCCCCGACATTTCCCCCAGAGCGGCCAGTTGTTTTTTAATCTCAAGTTCGTTTCTCAGCCGGGTGATTTCATTTATATTACTGAAAATTATCGAGGCTCCGATAGGCTGCTGATGGCTGTCAGAAACCGTAGAAACAGCATAGCCGACTGTTATTTTACTGCCGTCTTTTAAGGTCAGCAGCAGTTCGCTGTACGGTAGATTATTTTTTTCAAAAATGACTTTCTCGATAGCTTCAGCAAGTTGTGGCTGCTCAGCGAAAAGCTCCCGATATGTTGAGGCAATAAAATCATCTTTATTAATTCCAAATATCTCCGAACAGGAATCATTTATAGAGAGAATTATGCCATCCCTGTCAATAGTCACGATTCCGGAATCAGAAGATTCCAGCAGATAGTCGTTAAACTGTTCCAGAGAGTCGGCTCGTGATGTTACCTGCCGATTAAGTTCTATCAGTTTCTGTTCTTTTTCTTTAAGCTCGTCTATTACCCGGCGGTAATCTTCGACTACTTCTTCTGCTTCGTTATCTCCGCCAGCCACAGCCCGGCCCGATTCAAGCGCCTGCTGTCTCAGTTTTCGATAAGGCGCAAAAATGTAACGCACTAAAAACAGATAAACGAAAATAATCAGCAAAGTAGAAACAACTGTCAGAACCAATACTGTCTGGCTGGCGTCATCAAGATAAGCCAGAGCCGGCGAATCAGCCGAAAGAATCAACAGATGATTTTTATTTGCAGAAGAAACCGGATAAACATAGAAATATTCTTCTTTTTCTCCCCGGGCCAGCGTCCGAAAATCCGCACTTAATATTTTACGGACCAGCTCCGGCAGCTGAGTTATCGGAAGTTCACCTGCGAATTCCAAGATCCACTTTCGCCTGGCCGCTTCAGTCGGGTCAGCCGGTATTGACGGCAAAACCATCAGTCCGCTCAGCTGATATTTGTTTTTGAAATGATCGATCTCTTCTTCTGAATTTAAAGGCGAAAAATATGAAAGAGACCGCGATATTGAAAAGGCCGCTGACTCAAGTTCATTGGCTAAAGTTAATTTCCTGCTGGTTCTGGCATTAAAAATTACAAAATTAGAGGTAATACTCAGCCCTATCAGCAGAGTAATAAGCAGCAGCAGCCCGGCATGGACCTGTAGCTCAAATCTGGATGATTTTATTGCAGTCATAATCTATTGTAGATTATCGGAATAGTTTGCAACGGATTCAGCGGAAATTATTGAACTGTCAGGAAATTACTGATGTAAAAATCGATTATCTGGTCGCCATAGGAAATTGCCAATACCGCCGCAACGGCTAAAAATGGCCCGAAAGGTATCATCCGTTCTTTACGGAGTTTGGCCGAAAAACACATGATAACCAGAGAAACTACCAGTCCTATCACAGACGAGCTGATAAATATGAGAAGTATCTTTTCCCAGCCCAGAAAGGCACCCAGCATAGCGGCCATTTTGATATCGCCGCCGCCCATCGATTCTTTCTTAAACAGCCAGTCACCCAAAATAGCTATCAAAAAAAGCGAGCCGCCGCCTGTTAACAGGCCTATTAAGGCTGAGTAGATGCCAATTCCTCCGGGCAAAAACGAAACACCCAGTCCAAATAGTATGCCCGGCAAAGTTATGACGTCGGGAATAATCTGAAAATCCAGGTCAATGAAAAAGATAACCAGCAAC
>JADFLZ010000378.1 GCA_022564135.1 Candidatus Zixiibacteriota bacterium | reverse complement strand
CAGATAACGCCGCCCAAATCGACCTGGTTCGAACCGAAACTTAGAAGCGGGCTTTTGTCTCATACATTTGACTAAATTAGGAGCTATAGAAAAATGCTGATTTTAATATCCGATGCTTTTGATAAGACGCTGCCGGAAAAACTGAAAAAATACGGCGAAGTGACCGATGACAAAAATCGCCTGCCCGAAGCAGAAATCGTCTTAGTCCGCAGCAAGACCCAGGCGACTAGAGAATATATTGACCAGGCCAAATGTCTCAAAATGATAATCCGCGGCGGCGTCGGGCTTGATAATATCGACATAGAATACGCTGAGCAAAAAGGGATAGCCGTGCACAATACTGCCGACGCTTCCACCACCGCGGTTGCCGAGCTGACTTTTGCGCTGATGATAGCCATGCCCAACCAGTTAGTAAGAGCGCAGCAGTCAATGACCGAGGGGAAATGGATAAAAAAAGAGCTGACCCGCACGGAGCTGATGGGCAAGACGCTCGGTATTTTGGGCATGGGTCGTATCGGCACCGCCTTAGCTATTCGCGCCCGTGCTTTCCGGATGAACATTTTGTGCTGGCGGCCGCTGGTATATTTTTCTGACTTTGCTGTTATCAGAAATCATTTAGAAGAAGTTCTGGCAGAGTCGGACTATATTTCCCTGCATATGCCACTGGTAGATTCTACCCGCGGCATTATAAATAAGAAAACTCTGGCCTCTGTTAAAAAAGGGGCCTATATGATTAACACCGGCCGCGGTCAGTGTGTGATTGAAGAAGACATAGCGGCCGCCTTAAAAGAGGGGACTCTGGCCGGTTATGCCAGCGATGTCTGGTATTCCGACCCGCCCGAAAATTCGCCGCTTATAAGCGCCCCCAACGTACTGATGACCCCGCATATAGGAGCCAGTTCCACCGAAAACATGCAGCGCATCGGGGAAATAATAGAAAAACTTATTGGCGACTATGCTCAGCGCCATTAACGAATAACTAAAACAAGCAGGCCAGAAAATGTCAGATAGAATTTATAATTTTAATGCCGGCCCGGGTACACTTCCGCTGGAAGTCTTACAAAAAGCTCAGAGCGAACTCTTAAATTACAAAAACAGCGGTATGTCGGTCATGGAAATTTCACACCGCTCAAAAGATTACGAAGAAATAAATGACGCCGCTATTTCACTATTCAAAGAGCTGATGGGACTGGATGACAGTTATAAAGTTATGTTTATGGGTGGCGGAGCATCGTCTCAGTTTGCTATTATCCCCATGAATTTTTTAAATTCTGACAAAACTGCCGTATATATCGATACCGGTGAGTGGGCTGGGAGGGCTATCAAAGAAGCCAAAAAATTTGGAACGGTAAATTTGGCCGGACTTTCAGGCGATAAAAATTATAACGCTATTCCAGCTATCGATTCTTTGAACATACCCGACACCGCCGAGTATTTGCATCTGACATCAAACAACACGATTTTCGGTACCCAGTGGCAGAGTTTCCCGAAAACAGATTTGCCGCTTTTTTGTGATATGTCATCAGACATTTTGTCCAGACAGTTAGATTTTTCTATGTTTGATTTAATCTATGCCGGTTCTCAGAAGAATCTGGGACCAGCCGGTGTCACTGTTATAATCGCCAAGATGAGTCTGCTCAAAAACTGCAATAGCGATCTCCCGATCATTTTTGACTACAACACTCACGCCTCCAAAAATTCGCTTTATAATACGCCGCCGGTATTTTCTATTTATATGGTCAAACTGGTTTTAGAATGGATAAGTGACAAGGGTGGGCTAAAGACAATAGAAAAGGAAAACGCCGCCAAAAAAGATTGTATTTATGGTCTGATGGACGACCATGCCGATTTTTATCGGGGGACAGCCCAAAAAAACAGCCGCAGCTGGATGAATATAACAATGCGGCTGCCAAGTGAAGATCTTGAGAGCAAGTTTGTCGCAGAAGCGAAAGCGGCCGGGTTCGGTGGACTCAAAGGTCACCGTTCGGTTGGCGGCATTCGTGTTTCGCTGTACAATGCCATGCCGCTTGAGGGCGCTGAAAAACTGGCCGAGTTCATGCTGGGGTTTAAGAAAGCAAACTAATTGTTTTTCCAGCTTTAGTCCCTATGAGGGGCGTAGGCTGGAATCCATCTTCGCCGTCATTGCTCGCTTGTGGTGGGCGAACTGCTGAATTATCCGGCTTGTCATTGCGAGTCCCGGCTTTGCAGGGACGCGGCAATCTCTAATGTGAATGCTAACGAGATTGCTTCGTCGCTTCGTTCCTCACAATGATGGCGTAGGGGAATGTTTTACTTGAGGGGGTCGAACGGGGGCTACTGATTGCTCGATCACTCATTCACTGGTCTTATGGCATCCCTTGCAAGAAGTCGAACGGCCTCCTGGTCGAACAGGACTATCATTGAGTAGACGCCGATTGCGGTGCCATGAGGAAACGTAAGTAGATTGAAAATGGACATGACTATGCCGAGTATCCGTGCCCAGGGTCTGTACTTAATTAGGCCGACACCAGCGATAAGGCCGGGGACAGAGAATACCGCAATTGCCATGGGGATAAAGGTGGCGCCGAAATACGCCCAGAAAAAAATTGCGAAGCCGATTGTGGTCAGATTGAGGGCGATATGGAGCCAGCCCACTTTGGTTATGTGTCTTGAAATATTTTGCATCGATTTTCCCCTTCACAGTTTTTGAGCTAATATATAGATATAATTAATGCGTCATTTAAAATAATCAATTATTTTTATCGAGGGCGGCCGTCACGGCAGGTACCCACTTGTCCTGAGCTTGTCGAAGGATCTGCCCCTTGCAGCAGCTAATACAACCCAATCGACTCTTTAATCCCTTCTTTCAAGCTGTACTCTGCTTTCCAGTCCAGCGCTTGCTCGGCCAGTGTCATGTCGGCCTGAGTGTCGCTTTGATACGTCGAAGGGTCATAAGGCATTTCAAAAT
>JADFLZ010000377.1 GCA_022564135.1 Candidatus Zixiibacteriota bacterium | reverse complement strand
TTTGTGATGTTATGATTGAAGGAAAAAACATAACCACACTCTTAAATCAATAAAGGAAAACCCAACACGGCACTTCGCACCTTTAGCTGACAGCAAATGCCACATCTGCCTCTGATGTAGCAACTCAATCGACTGGAACCCGGATCAAGTTCTAAATGCAGAAGTAATTTATTTTTAAAATGCTTAAATGCAAATTAGCTTACAGCTGTTATGTCAAAATCTTCTGATATATTCAAAAGTTGTTTCAGTCCCGGGTATTTAGTTGCCTACGCTTTACTTCTTGCTGCTCAGTTTGCTTCATATCCACTGCACGAATATTTGCATGTGCTGTTTTTTGCGTCATCGGTATTCTGTGCATCTATAATTATAAGAGATGCGGCAGATATCATTGCAAAATTACCGGCCCCGGGTATTTACTGCTGGGGATATTGACGCTGCTGAACATTTTGAATATAGTTTCGTTTCCCTGGTTCTGGATCTGGGTGATATTCGCTTCAATAACTGTTGTGGCTTTTGGGTTAGAGTTTTACTACAAGTTCTCAGACAAATAAATCGTAGAAATCATATACAAAAAAACAGCTTGACACAAAAATGGACAAGAGCTACATTGTTGTGTTATATGCCAAACTAAATTGGGAGGAATATCTTATGTCAGCACACAAAAGTGTATGCTCATTAACCAAGATTTTTCTTCTCACCGCTTTTTGCCTCGCATTATCGCCAATCACCGCCAATTCACAGGTCTGTATGGACGTTGATGGAAATGGTGTCTTTAACGTCCTTGACTTTACATACTTATACTCTTACTTGCACAGAGGTGGGCCGCCGCCACCTGATCCTTGGTCTGCAAATGTGGATGGCTTTGAAAAGATAACATTAGCTGATTGGTGCTATCTTGAAGGTCGCTATGGCGCCGGATATCCTGCTTCTGCTTGTTCAGTGATCTATCCACCAATTCAACCGATTCCCGATTCAACATTGCTCTTATCACATACTCAGTGGCTGGATTCCGGAGTTGCAGATGCAGTCATCACGATGGAATTATCCAATAATAAAGTTTTGGAAGGACTAAGTCTTGTTTTTGATTTGTATATAGGTGATGAGCAGGCTGCAGTTGATTCGTTTAGGATATGTACTCCTTCCCGAAATGAAAGCTGTGGTTCGATTCGCATAGACAGCGTGCAGGATAGCGTAGTGATTATTCCGATTATCTACGGTCATAACAGTTATTTTCCTTTATACAGGTTTTATCTATATGCAACTGTCAATCCTTCTCCCCAGCGCAGGCCCGTTTCAATTGAATTTACTCATGCTTCTCCTGCTCAGGCCAGTTCGCCGGACAGTTCATTGATAACTATGATAATTGAGCAACCCGACTTTTCACCATTCATGTTTAAAATTTGGGAGCCAGTAATAATCTGCTGCTTTCAAGACAGAGGCGACTTGAACGGCGACGGCGATGCTGGAAACGTGCTGGATTTAACTCACTTAGTCGATTACATCTTCCGCGGAAGTGGTGACCCCGGCAGCTGCCCTGAAGAAACGGATATAAACGAAGATGGCGTCTCGTCCAATATCTTAGACCTTACGGCCTTAGTTGATTACATCTTCAGAGGCGGCGCAGCGCTTCCGTCTTGTTATTTTTAACCAATATTTTAAATCGTGCGCGGCGTTATGTATGGATTTTTGGAAGACAAAATTTTCATTATATCGGCGATCATAATTTCCTTAACTGCTTTGATGTCAATAGTTTTACTTTTGAGAAAGACAAGTCCACGATAATCCTTGCATAAATAGCGATAAACGGTATAATTCCTTAGTCAGTCTTTATTTATATAAGGAATTGGTGTCTTAAATTCAATCTAAGCCATGAGGTTAGTCAAATGAGAAATTCTATCAAAAGTTCTTGTTCTATTATACTTTCTATGATTGTCGTTGCAATTATCGTAATTCCTGTCAATAATGCCTCCGCTCAAACTGGCGCTGTTTCTCTTGACCATACAGTAGGAAGATTAGGTCTGTCAGATTCAATTGCCTGCGGTCAGCCGATTGAATTCTATATAAGAATAACAAACAATACCGGGAATACCGTAAGCGCTGTGAGTATCCCCTCTCTGTTTTATTCTCCGGATGGAGCAACATGGTCATCGTTTTACTTAGATACAATTCCTCTTGGATGGAGAGATATGTTCGATGGCGTTCATTACGTCACTTATAACAGTATGAACGGATCAGGGGCTGATTCAGCTTGTTTTGCCGGTTGGAGAATATTTTCCCCGGGGATGCCGAACGGGTTTGACAGTGTATCTCTGATTGCCACGACACAGGTTGACTGTTCACAAGTGGGGAAAACTGTTTGCCTTGATGCTGATTTAGTATTGGGCTCTCGAGGCCACGATTGTGTTTTATTATGGGCTACAACTGGGGGTGCAGTTGTTCCTACCTGGGATGGCCCCCACTGCTTTACAATCGTAAATTGCTGTAGTGGACGCAGGGGCGACTTGAACTACGATGGCTCCAGCGCCAATATAGTCGACTTGAGTTTCATGGTCGATTATATATTTCGAGGCAGCAAAAATCCGGGTGATTGCATAGAATCACGAGATGTCAACGGTGACGGCGACGGACCAAACATCGTAGACCTGAGTTTCTTAGTTGACTTTATCTTCCGCGGCGGCCCGGCACCTGATGCTTGCCCCTGAATTAACACTCTCTATGTATAGTTTCGATTCATCACTCACAATTCTCAATTATCCCTTGCCCTGATGGGTGCAATCTGATAAGTTCTGCCGATAAATAGAAAATATCGTAAGGACTATTATCAATGTCGGAATATTCATACATACACGCCCGCCAGATTTTGGACAGCCGCGGAAGCCCTACTGTCGAAGTCGATGTCTGCCTGAGCGATGGCTCTCTTGGCCGGGCTGCTGTGCCGTCGGGCGCCTCAACCGGCTCCCA
>JADFLZ010000376.1 GCA_022564135.1 Candidatus Zixiibacteriota bacterium | reverse complement strand
TTTATTGCCAGTCTTAAAATCACGGATTTCGATGGTACCGTCTTCTCTTTTAAGAAGCAGGTCAATTATAGCTGTAAACTTAAAAGGCGTACCGGGCAGCTCAAATCTCAGTCTCATTTCAGAACCTAAGAGAACACCGTCGTTAAAGGGCTGATACTTGTTATAATATTTTTCGAGCATCTCACGGCCGATGCGAATGTAATCATCGATCGTATACATTTCGCTGGTCGGGACGATATGCGCCCGTTTCGGTTTTTCCCAATGAGCATGGTAAGTTTCCAGCAGTGTTTTAAGAGGATATTCGACGCCGTCTGAGACATGCTTGTACAAATCTTTGAGCGAGCGGTGCACAGCATCACCAAGATAGAGATCGGCGGAAATACGGACGGGTACTTCGACCCGGTCAATATATTTGAACTTATATTGCTGCGGGCACTGTTCAAATAAGTTTAATGCTGAGTAGCTGTACTGCGCCATTTGTTTTAGTCCTCTATTTTAGTTTTTTGAGGCGTGCGATAAAAACTCTCTCAAAAAACCGAGCCCCAGCCCGAAATGAATCGCCGGAAAAATAACCAGACCGTATAACAGACAGCCTAAATAATGCCGCTGCACGGCCAGATAACCTGAAAAAAATATGACCACTAACAGGTAGACAAAAACCATCTGCCTGAAATAGTCAAACATAGTCGTTGAGAAAAAAGAAAAAACCAAAAGGATAAGAAACACGCCGACCCCAAACCCGGCCAGCCACTGCATAATGGAGTACTCGTCATGTTTTCTGGCAAACCGAAAGCGGCCCCTGCCATAGCGGTACATCTGCGTCCATAGTTCGCGGAAAGTTTCCGGCGGATAATAAGCCTGTCTTATTTTTTGGGTCAGGTAAGATTTTAGTCCGGCAAGTTTTAAGCGGTAGTTAAATTCGACATCTTCGCAGCCGTCGAATGATTCATCGAAATAACCTACTTTTTCAAAAACTGAGCGAAGATACATGGCGCCTGAAGAAATCGGGTCAATCGGCCCCTCGAAATCTTCGACAATCTCCTGCCCCGGACGATGCCCCAATATCGACGAGCGGCAATAGGCGGTTGAAATCTGGAATTCGTTGCTGTCCGGCGGCGCCAGAGGCTGCGGACGGCAGAGACAATCGGACGCTGTCGATTCAAAAGTTTCGACCATGCTGCGAATCAGATCTTTGGTCGGAAAATAGCTGCGGACATCAAGAGTCATCAGATATGGCGCAGTTGTGTTCTTGATGCCAAGATTGTAGCCCGAGGCCTGCAAACCGGTTGCGTTATCCAGAATTTTTAAGGAGCCGAAACGCTTTTTGAATTTTTCCACTACAGTTCGGGAATTGTCTCGCGAATAACCCAGCGCCACTACGATTTCGATTTTGTCCATCGGGAAATCCTGAAGATAGACCTGATCCAGCAGACGACTGATATGATTTTCCTCGTTTTTGACCGGAATTACGATGGCAACTTTGAATTTCGATTTTTTAGCAGGCAATGTCTTTCCCTCTGTTTTTGACTATTTCCGAATAACGAATGATAGCTTGATACGGAAAATCTTCAAGCAAAAAGTTGGTTTTATGGCAAAATGTGACGTGAGGAAAAGATTCTAAGACTTTGCCGGCTTTTTGGCCTCAGCTGATATTTTGGCGACTGTCTCGGGCGCTTCGATAAGGTCAATAATGGCACCTGCCAGTCCGCCGACAGCATTATGCCTGACCAGCACACCGTTCCGATTGTGCTCAATCAATTCCCTGGAACCGGAAGTGTCGAAACTAATTACCGGCAATCCGGCCGACATGGCGCAGGTCATGGCGACTGAAACAGTTTCTGAAGAAGAACAGTTTATAAAAAGATCTGCAGCGGCATACGATTTCCGCAGAACATCGGAGTCGTCCAATGACCGACAGTCAACACCATTCAGGGTTCTCATTGGTGGACACAACAGCAATTTTATTATATGTTCCTTATGAGTCAGTATAATCAGCTCAGTCCGCGGATATTTCTGCTTGACCAGTTCAAATGCTTTTAACAGAGTAAACAAACCGGCCGATTCACCGTCTGGCTCAACTACCAGCAGGCTCGGTTGGAGCGAAACTATCTCTTTTATCTCATAAATATTGGCGTCACAAGGAGGCAGGTAAAGTTTGCTTGCGATTTTTTGCCTTAAAAGCTGTCGCTGCAAAAATCTGCTGGCTACGTAAACTTTGTTACAAATTGATAAAACCGCCCGATGAAAACGTGGCACGCTGCTGTCTATTGATTCTCCCGGATAATAAAACAGACTGACTTGTTTACCAAAAAACCTGCCGATTAATACCAGGGGCAAGACATTCTTTATAAACGAACCAAAACCTGTAAAAATTATTTCAATTGAACCTGCGCGGGAAATCTGCCTGAAGAAACTCTGCCACTTATGATATGCTGAACTGAGCTGAGCTGACTCTATCAAAATTACAAAGTCTGTCTTATTTTGACTATCTTTGGACTTACTGAGCTTTAGTTTGAAAATTTCGGCAATCGCCCTGCCGGTCGCAAAAGGGTCAGGGCCGGCTTCGATTATCAGCTTCGTTTTTGAGCGCTCTTTGGGGAGAGCTCCGGCAAATTCATCGCCTCTGAGTATGTGATCTTTGCTGTAACTCATCGTTTATTCTACTGTTAAGTCCCTAAAAAGTGCCAAATTTGCCATAAGTTTAAGTTTGTGCCGGTTTTGGCCAATGCTTATGCTTAAGCCGCTATTAATCAACCAGAAAGCGAGATTATCTTATGACCGGCAAAAGTGGCAATATTATTCTTATCGGCATGATTGCAGGAGCGGCCCTGGGCGTTATGGGCGGGCTCTGGCTTGGAGATGTTTTCCTGGCTACAGCATTTATAGGTACAATCTTTTTAAACGCCCTTAATATGGTAGTCATTCCGCTGGTTGTGGCCACTATGATAGTGGGCATCACCTAGCT
>JADFLZ010000375.1 GCA_022564135.1 Candidatus Zixiibacteriota bacterium | reverse complement strand
TGATTTTCCCTGTGCCGAGAGTATTTCGGCTGAGCCTTTGCCTTTTAAGGGGAATATGGATATTGAAAAGTTTGAACAGTTTGTTGCCGAGCATGGCGCCGGAAAAATTCCGCTGGTGCTGATGACTATTACAAATAACTCAGTCGGTGGTCAGCCGGTATCGATGAAAAACATCAAAGAAGTTTCTGAGATTTGCTACAGATATAAATTGCCATTTTTTATCGACAGCGCCCGTTTTGCCGAGAACTGTTTCTTCATCAAGAAGAACGAAGCCGGCTATGCCCAGAAGCCGATCAAAGAAATCGCCCAGGAGTTGTTCGAACTGTGTGACGGAGTGCTGATGTCGGCCAAAAAAGACGGACTGGCAAATATCGGCGGATTTCTGGCTGTCAACGATGAAAAACTGTACCAGCAGCTTACTGAGCTGATGGTTATAATCGAGGGCTTTCCGACCTATGGCGGTCTGGCCGGCAGAGATCTGGAGATACTGGCTGTCGGTTTGGAAGAAGTTTTAGACCACGACTATTTAGATTTCCGGGTTGACCAGGTCAGATATTTTGGTGAAAGGCTTATTGAAAAAGGAATGCCGATTGTCGAACCGACCGGCGGTAACGCGGTTTTTATCGATGCCGGAAAGTTTCTGCCGCATATACCGGCCGAGCAGTTTCCCGGGCAGTCGTTAGTAGTTGAGTTTTACCGCGAGGGGGGAATTCGTTGTGTCGAAATCGGTTCACTGATGCTTGGCGGTATAGATCCGAATACTGGTCAGAAAATGATGGCAGCCCGTGAATTAGTGAGGCTGGCTTTGCCGCGCCGGGTTTATACCAATTCTCATTTTGATTATGTTGCCGAAGTTGCCGAAAGAATTGTCAGTAACAAAGAGAATCTCAAAGGTTACGAAATCAAACGCGCTCCGAAGATTCTTCGACATTTCACCTGCGATTTACAACCAGCCGCAGCTGTTATGTCTCCGGTAGGATAATCGAAGTGAAATTTTCATATGCGGTTTCATTTTTGCGGCTCTCTTTCTGGCGGTTTCATCCTGTGGACTGAAAATTGAGACAGGTCAAACTGTCGATGAAGCCACCGAGTCAAATCAGCAGCGTGCCAGCAGGATTCGTTCAAATTGGGCGGAGCAGTTAAGAAATAAGCCGCCGATGACAATGGCCGGGCTGGTCAAGACTCATATCGATTCGGTTTCAGCGATGTACCTGCGCTATGGCTACCGGATAGTCGGAGAGTGGCAGCAGGGCAACGAGGGCCGGGGAGAGCCGGTGGATGCCTCCGAAATGCGCCAGGTAGTCAACAGCTGGGTGGCCGCCGAAAAGCCAATTTTGAAAGCTTACGAAGATAACCTCGAATATGGTCTGAGGCTCATTCGTGATAGCAGACATTATGATCAGAACACCATGGATCTGTTCGACCAGCTCGCGCAAGCTTTCTACGACTGCCACAGCGTTGTCTTTTATCCTAATCGTAATGTCGAAACTTATGAGAATGAGCTAATAGATACAGAACGAAGAATACGCCAATTAAGCCAGGAACTTGAGCGGAAGTTGAGAGTCTACAACAATTGAACCGACGCCGCTTTTAGACTGTCTTTTTATGCAATTGTTGTCACAAAATCTGCCTTTTTTCTCAAGATTCGCAGAAACTGCCGGTACTTTCCAATTATCGCAGTCAGGAATAAGTCGTTGCGGTACTGCTGCTTAGCTGCGGCCTGCTAAAGGTCAGGCATAATTGGCCGATGTATTGCTATAGGTACTATAGAATAAACCCTGCCTTGATATTGACTTAATTAAGGGAACTTACTACATTACAGCGGTTTATAAAATGCAAACAGGAGAAAATATATAGTTCTACAGTTAACGTGTTTTTTGGTGTAAATGGCTCTAATAGAGCTGGTTTGAATGTTAACGCCTAAAAGGCCCTGAAACTGTAGATTTATCTGCAAGCTTCCTGGGCCGGGAATTATGCCCGGTTGATGAAAAAAGCTTTTCACAAATTTCCACTTCTAATTTTAGCAGTTGTTCTATTGGGATATTCTCTGGCAATAGCGGCGCCGAACGATATAACAGTTCTCAGCTCAAGCTCTGAAGAATTTCACTTCGTGATTCATTTTGATGGCGGCCTGGATAAGCTCAATAAGTTTATAGGCCAGGATTCCCTTTTATACTTAAGTCGAGCTGTTCAGATCGGTGTTCCCTATGGAGCCACCGCCAGACTGGCCGCCGTCAGCGGAACCGGACAAGTTTCTATAAGCAAAAGTTCGCTGAGTGTTTCAAATCAAAATCGCATCGTAGCTGCCGCCCCCCTGGCCAGTATTTCTGAAAGTTGGGAGATGCGCCACAGACAATTTGTGACAGTGGTTGTCTCGCCGGCCTCGGCTGGTTTCGTTTTCAATAATGTCGAAATCGAAATTGTCTTTGAAGGTGCCAGAGCTGAGACAGGAACTTCTCTTGATGATGACAAAATTTTTGAAAGAATTTTCTCAAACTCAATAGCCAACTGGCAGGTATGTGGCAACTGGGCTGCTGCCCCGAGAATAGCGGCCAAGTCTGCTTTTATAGCTGCTCCGTTTTCTTATGCGGCCGACTGGTATAAAATAGAAATTAACAGCAATTCAATTTATTCAGTTAGTTTTAGTGATCTTACTGCTGCCGGTTCTCTGTTGCAGTCGATACCCGCTGCTGATTTGTTTGTGTATTACGGAGGCGGTCAGCATGTTGACCCGCTGCTTCAAAATCCCCGCCCGACATTTGACCAGATAGCCATTGAGCTTGAAGATAACAACAGCAACGGCAGCTTTGATGCCGGTGACAGAATTTTATTCTATGGTGAGTCGGTTAATCGCTGGGAATATGACAGCGCCGGTGGAAGTTATGTCAAGAACACTTACACCGACAAAAATGTTTATTGGTTAGCGGTCTCGTCGTCTATTCCGGAATCACCACTAAGAATTTCTACAATCAATGTC
>JADFLZ010000374.1 GCA_022564135.1 Candidatus Zixiibacteriota bacterium | reverse complement strand
GTAAAATGCGGGAGCCGTCATCGTCGGCCTTAAATATGCGGATTCTGCCTGCCGGAAGCGGCATGCCCAGACCGGTCTCCGGGGTATTCTTGAAACGTAATTTTACCTGTACCTGTTTGGGGTTTCTTTCCGGCTCATAAACGAATACTTTTTTGACTTTTGCACTTGCCGGTTCAAACAAAGAGATTTGTTTGATTTCTTTGTCGGCCACTGTCGCTTTGCGAGGGAGAGTGTAGAGGTGGTATTCGAAAAACACTTTTTCCTGGAATCCGGGAGCAGCAGCTGTCGAAAACTTTAAAGCTTCGGCACGGCCACCTCGAATAAATAATTCTTGTGCTCGGTGAATATCCCCTGCCACAAGTTTAAGCTTGGCGTCTTTATATGTTTTCCCGGAACTGTTGTTAATAGCCGCCCAGCCGGATAAATCAAGCTGAGTTTCTTCTGAATTTAAGAGCCCGACATATTCGGCACTCCAGCTTAAGCCCGATGTCTGATAACTGACTTCGCAAAGCGCCTCACCAGAAAAATCTGAATCATATTTCCAGAAAAGAGTCGGGCGGGTTATTAGCCCGTCGGGTAAACTTGGGAAATTGACTTCGACTACATGCGACAACAGTACGATCTTAATTCTGCCGGACTTTTCCTGAATGGTAATAGCTCCGCTGTTAAAAGCTAAAAGAGTGCCTTGATAGAGCTTACCTTGTTTATCAATCAATTCGATTTCTTTATCGATATACTTCTGATACATTTTGTCAGGGCTGACTAAGTCAAAGGCATAGTTCTGCTCTAAAATTGAAACGTTGCGATTGCCTTCGACTGTAAAGCCGACTGAGTTGGCATCTATCAGTGACGGCACATCACGAAACTGCAAGCTGCCGATGCCTTTATCAAATTTTAGTGTCCGCTTTTCGCTTATCACGCCGAGATTGCTGTTATAAACGGTAACAGCTATTTCATCAGCAATTACGACAGCTGAGATTAAAAGCAGCGATGTAATGAGAGTCAGCTTTTTCATTTTGGTCTCCTAATGATTATACAGCCAGGCTGCAAATATTATCATGTTGAAGTATATACCTAAAAGAGGGGAGAATCTTCCAGAAAAAAGCGTCTTAAACAGCTTTGAAATGCTTGACCGTAAAGTCAATCTGCTGCTGGACTTCGGCCGGAGTCGGGTTCAGCTCTGCGGTTGAAAAAGAGCTATTTTCGCAGTCTATTTTATCAAATATCTGCAAATAGAGCGAATATATCAGCTTAAGGCTGAGCTGATATTTGGGCTTAAGAAAGGGAATAGTATTGTTGACAGATATTAAGGCTCTTTTTCGGTAGTAGTCAGCCAGTCTCTTATATTCGGTAAAAAGCGAACGGACTCTATCGTCAACAATACCGCCTTTACATAGACTTTGGATTTCGTTTGGTGAAAGTTTATGCCGTTTCAGAATGTCGTCCGGGAAATAGTTTAAGTTTCTGGTCTGGTCTTTTTGGTAGTCCCTCATTATATGTACCAGATAAGAGAAAATCGCCAGCGGCCGGGCGGCTTTGCAGATATCGAACTTAGGCGGGCTGAACTCATTTCCAGACTTAGATATTCCGCAAAGATGCATAAATATCGAAGCCGGCGATATGGCTGCTCCCTCGGTGTAACGGCGGAAAGTCATAAAGCTGTCGAAGCCGTCATTTTTGATATCATAGATCATGGCCTGAGCGAGTCTCTGCCAGGGCCAGAGAGGAATCTTAAATCTCTGAATGACTTCCAGCAGCATTCGCAGGGTCCTGCCGCCGGATTCAGTTTTTACCAGGCCGCCTATGAGTTCGTTTATGTCTTTAGTATAACTTATCTGTTCGGCCGGGCTGAATGTCTGGCCGTCAACTTTGCGGTCATCAACTAAGTCATCGATTTCCCGCATCGATTTATAGCAGACCTTAAAAGCCTGATACCTGTCTTCGTCCCAAAATCGTGCGGCTATATCCAGAATAGGGTTGGTCAGGATAGACTCAAAATCCGAGTCGACAATTACCAAATCCTGATAGTTTTCAGTTTGATTCATGGCAAGGAATATAATTCGGGAGGCGAGCTAAGGGAAGCTTACTTTAATAAAAGCATTTTGCGGCTGTTAGAAACACCAGATGCTATCAGTTTATAGAAATAAACACCCGAAGATACTTTTTGACCGGAATTATTTGTTCCGTTCCAAAATACAGTCTGAGAACCGGCGCCGTTACCAGAAAAACTTCTGATTTTTTGGCCGGTGACATTGTAAATCTCAAGTTTCCAGTCTGTTTCAGCTGGCAGGATGAATTCTATAGTAGTTGAGGGATTGAAAGGATTGGGATAGTTTTGATAGAGTATAGGGGTTTCAGGCAGGACAGGTTCAGCTGAAATCACCAGAGCAGTTTCTCTGCCGAATACATCTACAGCCGAGCCCAAAATACCAAGCTCGGCCTCCCCGCTGTAGGAAAACAGCCTATGCTCACCGCTTGTCAATACCTGGTTGCCCTCAATGTCCACCAGCAGCATGGTGATAGTGTCTCCAATCTGACCGGTCAGTACATCCGGCTGTTCAAATCTGAAATCTGCCGGCGACAGCTGCTGTCCATCTTTGGGAAAAAGGCGTAGGTAGAGCAATGAAATTTCACTATTAGATTCAAAGCTCAATACTTCACTATAATCTCTCTGCGAAATTGAGAGATTGCTTTCAAATGTTTCAGTGGGTGAGGTTTTGAAATACCAGTAATCCCCAATGATAATTCGAATTAACAAAACTAAATCTGCAACAGATAGCACTAATCCATCACAATTAATGTCCGTCTGACCTATTTGTCCTGGAAGGTGGTTCGTAAAAAACCCTATTCCATATCTAAAGTAACCTATAAAATATACGGCATCCGCAACTTCAAAAGGAATACCGTTTAGATTAATATCTCCTGATTGATAGGGACATGCATCGAAATCACCTAATTCCCAAATTATCGCGGAATTGAC
>JADFLZ010000373.1 GCA_022564135.1 Candidatus Zixiibacteriota bacterium | reverse complement strand
GGCCGCGCGCTGCCGTAATAGAACTTTTTGGCGCTATGGAAAAAAATGACCAGGCCGCGCTGGCGCATCTGCTGGACCTTCCAGCGCTGATGAAAAACTCTGAGTTCGACTACGCACTCAGCACCGAAGACGAGCCCCGGCAGTTTACCTCTCCTATCGAAATTCTCGAAGATATGACCGGCGACGGACTGACTAAAAAACGCTGGTTCTCTCTTCAGCGGATTGTCAACAAAGTCGAATTTTTTGGCGAGACGGCTACAGTCGAAGTTACTTTTATTGATAAAAACAGCTCCAGGAGCTACATGACCAAATTTGGAGTCCATGTCGTCAACGAAAAATGGAAAATCTATACCTTTAAGGTCGAATAGTTTTATATTTATCTTTTTGTGCCGCAACGGTTTAAAAGCTAAAACGGGCTGTTTTAGTTTCATAGTCTGTCTAAAAAATTTTATAAAAAATCAATGGGATTAAACGAAACTCTGCCTATATTCGTTATTCAATAAACTGCAATACTGCTCTGGTGATAGGGCTTGAAATCTATCTTGGGAGTATGTATATTAGTCGTTCTAAGATTTTGAAGGAGAGCATTTGGAATGAAAAGATATTTGAGCATATTCGTTTTAGCATTACTGGTGACCATGGTTTTTGCAACTTCCTGCAGGGACGATATTCTTCTGGAGCCGCTGCCAACTCTTGAAGGTACCTACGATGGCGCTTACATAGTGATAACAGGCTATAAAACAACATCGGCAGACACATCAATCTCCACTTTGGAAATGAGGTTTTCAGACGAATCGTACTGGTTTGATTCTGATAATTCGCCGGACAATTTCTGCAGCCCCCGCGGTTCATATATATTGACAAATAGTATGGAGTTGACAGAAACAAACGATGGCTGCAATGTGACTGCAAAAGAAAGAGATAATCCAAGGGGTGCCTTTTCTATCAGACGTCCGGGAGACAGCGTGATTATGCTGCAGCAGTTAGAGCCGGATACTCTCAAACAGATACTGCTCATTAAAAGATAAAGACAGTTTTTCTGAAAACTTTGAAGCGGCAGAGGTTTTATCCTCTGCCGTTTTTTTTTGAATGCTCTTAACCGGCAAGTGCAAGGCTCTTGTAGGTCAGGAGTCAGGTACTCTTGACTTTCATGGTTAAAACGTCAGGACCACAAGCCCTTCGACTCCCAAAGGACGTTGCTGCGAGGCTCAGGATTGTAAGGTCCTGACCTACAAAAGATTTCGTTAACCTGATTCAAAAGTGAAGGTTGCTCTGGGCTACCCCTGCTATGAATTGTAGGCCACCCAGCCGCTTATTTCCGTCATTCTTGCTTTAGTCCCGAGCAAAGTGGAGGGGCGCATGCGAGAATCCAGCCGGTAATACGAGCTTAAGATTATCGAGCTAAATACTGTTATCCCTCATGGTCCAACTCCAGGCGGGGTGGGCCACCTTGGTCCACGAAATACTGAAATTCAATTGGACAAATTGGACTGTTTATTCGTTAATTACTGATACTGTACACTCATGAGGGGGAGTTATGCCAAAGTTGCATATTTGGTCGCATCTTAGATGCTTATTATTGTTCGCCATAACCTGCATCTTTCTTGTTGGAGTTGACACAGCCCAGGTAATGGCCGGAACTCCGGCCTTTCAGGGAACATCTCATAAACGCAATAGGCTTCGATTGGGGGCATGGAATTATGGTTTTTTTGGCGGTGGGTTTATTAATTTCCCCGGCGTAATCGACGTTTTTACGGGAGAAACCAGATGGATCGGTTCCGAATTCCCTGTAGGCAGCCAATTGCAACATCTCGAGTCAGGCTCTTTTTGGATTGGTGCCTTATTGGGAGGTGATACTCTTGTATCTTCTCGTGGTCATGATATCACCTTTGAATGGATTCCAGATGAGGCGCCCTTCGGATACCTGTTACATCGCTCCACTATTAATCCAGATGCGTCTGAATTTGAAGGTGCGGTATCTGAAGAAGATTACATCGCGGTTTATACTGATACGTTTAAAACGAGTCAGCTTCCCTGGGTAGGCTACGATGAAATAGACTTAAGGCCTCATAAGCCATTGAATATTGAAATTACAGAAGCATCTTACGCCTGGTCGTTTGCTTACGCAGAAGACTTCATTTTGTATGATCTTAAAATAAAAAACATCGGCGAAGATAATTTGCGTAGTCTTTATTTCGGAATAAATATGCTGCCCGGAGTTGGCTGGGTTGGCGGTGAAAACATAAGTTTTGATGATATTTGCGGCTACATGAAGAGCTATAAAGCAAAGAACGAATGTGGTTTTGTTGATACTCTCAATATGGCCTGGCTGGCAGATAACGACGGCGACCCCTACCAGGGTGAATTTCTGGAGCGTGGTCCGCCCTATAAATCCTCGCGTCATGCTATGGGAGTCTCATTTATCGGATTACCTGCAGGTGAAATCAGATATTCGTTTAACTGGTGGAACCATTTGTTTGGCAGTTTCCCATCTTATTTCGACTTTGGCCCCAGACACAGAGATAATTTTCGCAATTTCGGAACCGGAGGACTTGGCAGACCGGCAGGTGACAGAAACATGTATCATCTGCTTAGTAATGGTGAAATTGATTATGATATGCCACTGACAGGTACGATTAAGCAATACGATTTGGCGTGGATGTATCCTGACAGTCGTTTGCAATTGGACGTATCTGACGGGTTTACCAATATGTTTCTTTATTCAGTAGGCCCGTTTAATTTATCTTCCGGCAGCACTATCCCGATAGTATTTGTTATTGCCGCCGGGGAAAACCTGCACACCAACCCACGTAATTTGGAAAACATATATCGAGGCGACATAGATACTTATTATGCCAATCTTGATTTTTCTGATCTGATCAAAAACGTTCAATGGGCCAGATGGATTTACGACAACCCCGGAATTGATACAGATAATGACGGTTACGCCGGTGAGTTTCGGGTCTGTGTTTTTGATTCGG
>JADFLZ010000372.1 GCA_022564135.1 Candidatus Zixiibacteriota bacterium | reverse complement strand
GCTTCTAAGAGCCAGCTTAGTAATAGAGCACAAAAGCCGGGTGACTACTTTAGTCCCCGGCTTTTTTTTACGCGCTTGATTTAGTTAGTTCTCAGGTTGATCAGGGTCTGCCTTTAGATTTACGCTGGCTTTGCCCGTATTCTACTACAGCTTTTATTTCCGGCCAGTACCAGGGCACAAGTTTTTTCAGCCATCTGCGGTGAATAGCGCCCTTGGCTGAATCATTTTTATGAAACGAAAATACATATAAGTCCCTGTGGGCAAAAACGTAGAAAGAGTCGTTTTCTACGATTTCGTCGAATATTTTTTGTGAGGCATCAATCTTATTCAGCTTGCCGAGACAAAACCCGATTTCATACATGAGAAAAGGGTTGTGAGGTTCTAAAGAGACTGCCAGAGCTGAATTAAAATACTTCAGCGCTCTGGCATAGTCATAGTCTAGATACTGTTCCATTCCCAATTTGAAATATTCGACATATCGTAAATCATAAACAGTATCAAAATTCTGAACAACAGGCCGTACTTTTTTAAACGCGATTGTGGGAATTCCCATTAGCTGGCCCGGGTCATCTTTTTTGGACCAGGGAAAAGGCACATACGACTGGAAAAAGGACGGATACAAAAACAATGCTTTTTCTGCAGGGGCGGAAGGCTTGAAACCTGTGGCAAAAACAATATAATCCGGAGCCTTTGCTAACAAATACGGTATGTTATACTTGCGCTCTTTCCAGGTTGTCTTTAACCCCTCAATATTTGCATCGCTGTGACGGGCGATTGTAGAATCGGTCAGTCCGATTATATCAATGACTTCATGACCAACCAATTCATAACCCAGCTTACCAATAGTAGAAATAGCCACAGAGAAATTTGTCGAATCAGTCTCTTTCATTTGATTAGAGATAAAGCTCATCTTTGAGACAAATATTTTTTCGTTGGCATTATAGTAAGTGACAAAATCAAGCGGCAACCGGTAAGTAAGCCATAAAAGAGGAACAGCCGCCACCAGCAGCAGTAAATATCTGCTTTTGGCGCTGAACGGTTGTAGAATAAGCCTTACCGAAACTGCAGCAAGTATAGCGATAATACCAATGATAGGAAGAAAGAACCTGTGGACTTTGAGTACATCTCCGCCCACCAAAATTATATAGAGAATATAAACAAATGAAAACAGCCACAACACTTTGACGGAATATGACAGTTTTTTTAAGTATAAGACCGGAATTAAAAATCCAGCGCCGACAAATCCATAATCCAGAAAGAACCTGCCGGCATATTCAAGACCGCTGCTTAGCTGTTCAAAATCAAAACTAGTTTTAGCATAGAACGGATTGGGTGAAATTGAGCCGTAATAGCTAAGCTTAAAAATCAAAAATGGAATTGAAATCAGAAAAGCAATCGCACCGGCGGTTATAGCAAATTTGGGCAGCCGTTTCCCTAATAGCGCTTCTATAAAAACGAATATTATAGCCAGCAGAGCACCCTCAGGCCTGACCCAGACAGCCACAGCCAGCGTAGCTGCTAAAAACCAGCTGCGTTTTAAGTACAACCTGATTGACAGCAATGTCAAAAAGGTAAAAGCTGCTGTTTCCAGCCCGGCCGGCGACCAATAGGCAAAAGAAAAGTTAAGCGCTACCAGAAACAGAGCCAGCAGCGAAAACCAGCGGTCATCCTGACCGAAAAGATCTCGCGCTATTACGAAAATTAAAAATAACGACAGTCCCCCGAATATCAAGCCGCTGTAGGCTGCAATCGCAATGTAGTCAAATCCTAAACTCCCCCACAATAACAGATAAATTGTCCAGCCAAAATTGGTAAAGCCTTCTATTCTCTCGCCTATGTTAAATACCAGGCCGTCTCCGTTTAAATAGTTGGCCACATATCTGAAAGTTATATAAGCATCGTCCTGAATAAATTTCAAATAGTCTGCGATATAAGCATAAAGACCAAGAGCAGGTATGATCGGCCAGAAACTTAGAACTTTTTTAAAATTCAGGCTCACAATTCAGCTTTCGTTTTGTAGGTTAAGAATACAGCTGTTATATTAAGACATAGCAGACGAAGATTGCAAGCTGAATTTTTTTATGATTTGTCGAAATTAGTCTGGAATTTGTGCAGAACCGTAAGGCTAACTTTAGCTGTCACTCTTTTTAATTACTAACTCTTCCCGTCGCATCTGCAGCTTATCGTAGCTCTCCGACGAAATCACATAGTACCAGTCTGCAAATCTATTGTTTAGTTCAACCGAAAGTTTTGTGCCGCTATCTATTTCAGACTGCCAGATTGTTCTCTGGCTGGCCAGCTGTCTGTTTCTAGTGTCAGAATTTGTTAACAAGCTGTCTGCTTTTGTTCGCCATTCATCGTTAGAGGGCCGGGCAGGCTCTGGAAAAGATGACGAGTCAAAGGCAGCCGAGATAAACAGGTAGCGGTTTTCGATTGTTTTTCCCTCGCCCCCCGATATTTCACTGCCTGCTATTTCCCCAAAACGCAGAGTATATTTAACGCCGTCATCGGTATAAATAAGCATCTCACCTTCGTTAGAAAGCAGCTGCCCGCCTTGCGTAAAATAAAACCCTTTCGACTGCAGAGAAAATCTATCCTGCGAACTTATTCTTTTGCCGTCCGATGATACGCTCTTTAAGCTCTGCGACAACCCTGGCGGCTTGGGGCGAACGTCGACAATTCTTAAGTCAACCAGCGAGTTTAACAGTTCGCGCATTCTGACATCGTCCACTTTTTGGGAAGATTTCATCTTATCAGCACTCCAGAGGTCGTTAGCTCCTCTTGAAAGTGCCAGATCGTCTCGTCTTTCCACCGACAGAGTTCGCTCGTTTATAGTGTAATCGTTAATCACGACTCTTTCTATCTTGGCGGTAGTGACTTTCAGGAGGTCAGATTCTATCCAGTCTTCGAACTTTGTCGATACCTCAATATCTGTTTTGGCAGCATATACTCTGGATTGCTCAGGTGAGCGGACATACCTGAA
>JADFLZ010000371.1 GCA_022564135.1 Candidatus Zixiibacteriota bacterium | reverse complement strand
AATTCCACCACGGCTGAAAATGGACCACGGTCCCTTGATGCTTTGCGCGAATGGGCCACGGCCCCTCGACGCTTTGCGCGAAAGGGTTCGGTTTGTGATATTTTACTTTTCGGATAATAGGCTTTGTAGTGATTTTGTAATCTGCAGACAGAGAAAAAGACAAAACTATAGTTTGATTGGGATAATTGGGGGCACAATTGTTTTCTAATCACGGTAACTAAGGCCGGGCGAAGTATTCTGTAGTGAAGTGTGAGTTAATTTGTGATTCGTCTGGTTAGAACAGACTACACAGGAACTCACCCTTCGGTTTCACTCAGGACCTTGCCATAAAAGATGGGCCACCCGGCCGAAATTATGTATCGAGCTATTGCTATAATACAGATGCGGCCTTATAATATAAATATAGATTGTTTTAACTTCGCGGCATAGGAGAACAATTTAATGAATACTACTAATCGACACTTCGGGGCATTTACCCTCGTAGCAATGCTCCTTGCTCTTTTCATAACCTCAAGCACTATGTCCCAGGATTTTGGCATTAAAGTTGGTTTGTCTTCATCGGGACAGTCGTATGAATACGACATAGCCGATTTTGAAGTGGAAAGACTCAATCAATATGGATTTTCGGCCGGTATTTTTCTCTCACATAAAATTGGTTTTCTATCTGAAATCAGATTCGAAGTTGACTTTGTCCAGAAAGGAAGCGGTGCTGATATCTTGATTACAACTCCCCAGTATCCTGACGGGCTTGAATGGTTTAGGTTTACAGACCGGATCAATTATGTTTCTGTAAAAGTCCTGGCTACTCCATCGTTGCTATCTAATTCGGCTATCGGGCCGTATTTTATCATAGGCCCTCGACTTGACATTTTAGCCGGATATACAACTGCCATTTCTTTTATTTCACTGGACGAATTAAATTCTACTGTAATCGGAGCTACAATTGGTGTGGGGATAATTCTTAACTCGAAATCATCAGCCCCTCTCTTGCTAGAGGCTACATATAGTCCTGATTTTTCTAATGCCTATGAAAAAGGAGTCCTTACTGTTAAGAACAACTCCTTTCAATTGATGGCTGGTTTTTCGTTTTAAAAATGTAAGCGGTTGTTTTTCAAGTCCCTTACAAACTCCCGGACAGGCCGCCCAATGTGATATCTTCGATCAGTACGTCCGGCGGGCAGGAGACGGCAAAGGCGACTGCCTGCGCGACTTCTTCTGCTTTCATCATTTTCTCTCTGGGCCAGTCGCCGGGGACAGAATCCCAGATAGGTGTGTCTACAGCACGGGGGTAAACTGCAATAACCCGGATACCGCGCGGCCTTAGTTCCTCGCGCAGTGTATCAGAAAAGCCGCGCAAAGCAAACTTGCTCATACAGTAGCTGCTCCAGTCGGTGTAAGCATTTTTAGCAGCAGTTGACAATATATTTACAATAGAACTGCCTTTTTTCATTTGAGGCAGAAATTTTTGGGTCAGGATAAACGGCGCCGTGATATTTACGGCTATGGTCCTGTTCCAGTCATCAAGGCTGTGCTCTGCGATCGGAGCAACTGTCGCAATAGCCGCATTGTTAACTAAGACACTCAGCGACTTTTCGCCGACTGCTTTTACTATTTCCTCACAGCCATTGGTAGTGCTTATATCTGCAACAATCTGACTGCAGCTGCTGCCTTTTTCTTTGACCAGCTTTTCAGTTTCTGCCAGGGCATCTCTGTCGCGTCCGTGAATGAAAAGATGAGTCTTATCAGAGGCCAGTGCGATTGCTATTGCCCGCCCTATGCCTTTACTTGAACCGGTGACTAAAATGTTTTGCAATTACTTCTCCCGCTTAAATCGATCAATTATAGAGTAGGTCGAAATCTCGCCACAGGCGGATGGTTTCGACAAGTTTACCCTTCGACCCCTCAAAAGCACTCGGGACTACGCAAGCTCAGGGTGACTGTTATAAATCCGCATTCGGTTTTTACCCTTCGACCCTTCGGCTCCCACGGGACTTCGTTCACTCAGGACTAACGCAAGCTCAGGGTGACTGTTATAATTCCCCGTTCGGTTTTTCACGATGTATCTGAAACAGATTACTCTCGGTCTCCCACAGACCGACAGACCAGAGCTCAGCCGAGAGCGTATCAGTCAGTTTTTCCCACAAGACAGTGACGATATTTTCACCGGTGCTGGGAATGTTTTTGAATTCTTCGGTCTCTAAATCAAGATGTTTAAAATGCCAGAGAGATAATACTTGATTCAAGCCTTTTTGCAATTTTACAAGATCGTAGAGTGCTCCTGATTTTTCGTCCAGCTTGCCGGTCACCACGCATTCGACATCGTAATTGTGACCGTGCCCCTCAGGGTTGTTGCACTTGCCGTACAGCTCAACATTTTCGGCGTCTGTTAATTCGCTGCTGTGCAGACGGTGGGCGGCATTAAACGAAGCTTTGATGCCCATTGTAAATCGTCCGCCCCGGTGATACTCGGCAAAAAAATCACTTCGTTCATACAGACGTACTTTCTTAAGCGGCAGTTTGGCTGAGAGTTTTTCAAATATGACTCTGGCCATGCACTCGGTAGTTACCGGAATGTTTTTGAAGTCGCTGACTTCTTTATTAAGATTTTTGTGATCCCATAATTCGACTAAATCATTCAGTGCAGACCAGGTGTCTACTTCGCTCTTTATCAGCCCGTGTTTTGAATCCGGCTTACCTGCCAGAGTAATTTCTATTCTATAATTATGCCCGTGCCCTTCGGGGTTGGCAGAGAGTCCGAACATCCGGCGGTTTTCTTCTTCTGAGAGATGCGGCGAAGAGGTCACTCTGGCGGCCGAAAAAGAGGCGGCAAAAGTGCGCTGGCAGGTCTTGTCAAGGAAACTTACGGCGCTGCTTTCGGGAATATCGATAAGCTGGCATTTGACAAGTTCATAAGGTTCGTCAGTCAAAAGCGGAGCGACTTCGGACAGCAGTTGCCCTGCTATGTTTTCGGGTGTGGGGTTGAGTCTGTGAAAC
>JADFLZ010000370.1 GCA_022564135.1 Candidatus Zixiibacteriota bacterium | reverse complement strand
GGCAGTTTTCAGGCGGTCTTTGATAACTTTGTCGGACTGCTCTCTATCGTAGATATATTCAAGGCTGAAAATGATATTTTCATTCTGATTGTAGACAGCATTGACAGCAAACAGGTCAGTCAAAAGAGCAGCTATTTCTTCAGTTTGCTTCGGGGTCTGTTGATTCTCCATTAGGTATATAATGCTAAGTAATTGAACTTTTCGATATTAAAAAAAGAGGCGGAGACTATAGTCTCCACCTCTTAATATATAGAGTCTAAACAGTCTAATTCAAATTAGAGAGTCCAGTCTCCCTTAGGGCATGGACCGTTGTTGAAATAGTAATCAACAAGGTAGTCTATGTCATCAATGTCCACATCGCCATCTGCATCAACATCGGCAAGATGCTCAAATGGAATCGCACCAAGGACGGAACCGCTGACGATTCCTACCACTGTCATAATGTCTGCAACAGTGATGTTGTTGTCATTATCAACGTCACCGCGGCCGAAACCAAGCCATTTGTTTACCAAATGGGCAGTGGGCGCAAGTGCAGAACCATCGGCAACAGTCGCTAAACCTGAGTTGAAACCAAAGTTGGCAATAGCAAACGAAATAGTGTCGTTGCCAACAAAGTCATGTTCAACCAGAGTAAAGTGCTGCGCCTGGTCACCTGTACCAGTTACAAAATGACCATGGTTACCAGCAGGAAGTGCCATGTAGTGGTAGATAGAATCTATGTACGTGGCTCCTCTACTAGCGGTCGAAAACATGGCCTGATCCTCGTCTAAGGCATAGGCGTTTTTCAGAGGTGTATAGCCGCAGCCAAACGGCAGTTTGATCTGCCCCCAGGCTACATCACTACTGAGATTTGCGTCTGTACACCAGGCAGTTGAAATGCTCTGGTCAATAAGACTCGTATCTGGAATACCCGTGAGCACGAAGATAATGTCGTAGTCACCCCACGAACCAAACTTCCAGCCTGGAATCGGGTTTCCGTTACGTTCGTGAATATCGAAAATCTCAACTGTCAGGTTGGCAAGTGCCGGTGTATTCAAGGCACCGATAGTACGGGTAGTGGCTGAAACTCCCATTGTGAGCGAGTCATCAAAAGGAGCTGTAAAGTTACGCCAGTTCCAGGCAGCAAGACCGCCGCCGAGGCTGAAGTCCTGTACTGAGTCAATCCAGGAAACGCATATCATATTACCGGAAATCGGCTGATACGAAGCGCCATCCCACATTGAACCAAGGGTCACGCCTGTCAGCAAGGCAGGTTTACAGGTGTTATCGCACCAGTTCGGATCACCCTGAATAGATCTCCAGGCATCATCCTCACCACCGCCACTAAACAAGTCCTGCATGCTCAGAGCGATACGCTCAGGTGATACGCCAAAGAAGTAAGTACCCTGAAAATAGATATCACTTTCGCCATCGATAGTGAATCCGTGCGGCGACCAATCACCATTTGCCAGGCGTCCTGTGTTGGTTACCAGCTGAATGTTGGCACCACCAGCACCAAATTCAAGTGTGGTAGTGTCAATCAGGCAGCCACCAACCAGAGTGATCTTAATTTCAGGGAACAGGCTCGGCAGGAAGGCAGAGCCGGCATTCACATAGAAATCAGGATCGTCCGTGTCCAGCTCGATATAGAATATCTGCGGACCGCGTTCGATTGCTGCCGGATTAACGTCAAGTATGATATCTGCAGAATCGCCAGCGGCAATTACTTGACCGCTAACAGGTGAAACTACACTGTTCAAATAAGGATGAGCAGAGGTAGCCGAACGGCTTATGAAGCGTTCGGTATTCTGGGTAAGTTCTCTGACACTAATCAGGCTCAGCTCGCCAGCATCATTTACAATGCTTGCTTCTAGAACAATCTTGAAGATACTGCCAGCAGCAGCCAGATTATTCGCCAGATCAGTCGACCGGTCCAGGAGTGCCGGACGGACAACATTAGTACTGACGATAAACGGATCAGATGAACCGTTTGAAACATCGCTGATGTTGACATTGTTGATATTCAGATCGGCGCAGCCTGTGTTAACCAGAGCGTTAGCTATGGTTTTAATTTCAGAAACTGCAACGCTGAATTCAACAGGGAGTTGAGGATCATAGTCCTGAATCTCCAGACGGGGACGGTCAGCGCCTTTGACAAGGTCAACTACCGCTCCAAAGCGGTTACTGACCAGAACGTGAGTTGCTCCACTAACATCAGCAGCGAGCGTAACAGAGGCGCCAAGAGAATTATCCTGTCCGAAATCCATGCGCCGGCGGAACAGCTGTTCACCGGTTAAGGAATGCCAGAAGTTTATGGATCCTTCTTCATCAGTATTAATAATTATGTCTGCTACCGGTTCGGGTTCGCAAGAGAGTACACCTTGACCATAGAATCGACCATTGTCAAGGACTTCATATACCTGCTCGCTCTGCCAAGCGAAAGCACCGGAATTCTTTCCAGCAGCAAAAAATGCATTTCCTACTGACGGGTTTCCGCTGATCCAGCGGCCAATTGTCTGACAGTAAACTAAGTTTATGTCAACAATCGGATTACTGAACAAGAAACCGTTGGATTTAATAGTGTTTATTACTGCACCGCTAGCGGCATCAAGGGTGTAATATATGCCGTCACGAGGGAAGTCACCGGTCATACGAGAACCGACGAATAGTTTACCAGCATCATAGGAAATATTGGTAAATCCTTCACTCACTCCGGTACCGGAAGGGCCGGTGTGCTCGACTACGCCTTGTAATCCTGCACCACTGGCCAGATCCCAGTTAATTGTGCCGGTTGCAGCGTCGATAGAAAAAACGTCGCCGTTCAAACCGCCAATACGGGTAACGTAGTATAGTGAAACGCCGTCAGAGGCAGAACCGCCGATACGCTGACCGGCATCAAGGGTAACCGGGTTAGTGGCCCAGCCGGCATAGTCAGCGCCCGTAACAGCGTCAATAGCTACAACACGACCAACTTCACTTCCGGCATAGACTACATCGACACCGCCGATATTGAGAACAATA
>JADFLZ010000369.1 GCA_022564135.1 Candidatus Zixiibacteriota bacterium | reverse complement strand
CCTTTTCATGCGCTGCCTGTAAGCCCTCGCACAATTGCATGGCAAGTTCGACTACTCTGTCTGTTGAAAGTTTGGTCTGCTTAGCATAGCTCCAAAGCGATTGCCCCTGTACATACTGCATTGCGAAATAAGGGCGACCTTTATACTCATTCAACTCATGTATGGTAACAATATTTGGATGGTCGAGTGATGCCACCGCCTGCGCTTCCCGTGTAAATCTTTCTTTGGAAGCATCATCGGAAACGAATCGACTAGCTAAAAACTTCAGTGCTACTTTGTTATTGAGCTTGGTGTCCTCGGCCAGATAGACTTCTCCCATCCCGCCTTCATCAATCTTATTGATGATACGATACTGACCGACCTCAGTTCCTTTGGTCAGCGGCACAAATGATTTAGTTGGCTCGTCGTTAGCTTCCATGTTTCAGCTTCGCCAGTCTCTCTTTGGCATCTTCGACTGAGGCAAGTCCCTCATCGGCGTTCTTCCAGATATCTAAAAAAGTCTCGTACTGCTGGACTGCTTTTACTCTTTCACCCATCTCTTCATAGGCAGTGCCTAAATGATAGTGTGCCATTACTACGTGTGGCGGAAACCACATAGCCAGGCCCTCAATTTGGGTCGTAAATCTTTCTAAAAGGGGAACTGCATTTTCCGGTTGAGAATTTCTTATATAGGCAATAGCCAGGTTATACTCAACCGTCGGCCTGGCAGCTTTTTTGTAAATAGGAATAGCTTTGGTATAGTACTCTATAGCTTTTTCATAATTTTTACGCGCAAATTCAATTTGTCCGTAACCCATCTGAATCAAGGCCTCATCCCATTTATCCTTTGTCTTCAGAACTGAGGGCATTGCCTCATCCAAAATACTAATTGCCTGTGAAATATTGCCTGATCTAGCCAGAACATAAGCGGAGACATTAACAAAATCGTTTTGGTCCCCGGATTCTGATTGTACAATGAGAAGGCGACCTTCTCTTATATTCTCAAGAGCCTCATTGTATCGCCCTAATTCGGCATTAATAAAGCCTTTAAAGATGTACTTAAGGCTATGCAGGCTATGCGGGCTATGCGGGAATTCTTTAATATCGTCCAATCGATCGGCCGCGATTCCTTCGTCCAGAATTTGAAGTGCCTGCTCAAATTTGCCTTGATACAATATACTGTTAATAAAATAAGTCCTTCCAGCCGAGCGAACTTGTTTATCATTATCATTGGCTAGAACTTGTGCGCAACTGTCTGCTCTTTCGTAGTCTCTCAAATGCGTAAATATCAAAACAAGTGCTTTAAGTGAGATTTCAAATCCAGGGTCTTTTGCTAACGCCTGCCGGTAAGATGCCACCGCCAGATCGAATTTACCCGCTGCCGCATATATTTCCCCGCGCGAGTCATAGGGATTCGGTTCATTGGGAGCTATGGCTATATATTTATCCAGGGCATCTATGGCTTTATCATATTCACGCATATCTTTATAAGCATAGGCCAGAAAATTGTAGAGCAGCTTATCACCGGGATCAATCTTAAGAGCTTCCATAAGATAGCTAATGCCCTTTTCTATATCCCCTATTGCATTAATATAAATCTTCGACAGAGTTTCATAAGCTTCCTTGTTTTCCGGAAATTCTTTTACTATTTCCTTTAACATAGCCACTGCACTTTCTATATCCCCGGCAAATCCGTCAGAAGTGGCCAGGATACGCATTCTTTCAAGTCGGGTGGCATTATTCGAATATTTGACTGCCTTGCGTATGTATTCTAATGACTTGGGGTTGCCTCTCCACGACATTGCCAGTTGATAGTAGGCCATTGCAAAAGTTGAATCATACTCCAAAGCCTTTTCTAAGCTTGCTCGCCCCTCTCGACCATAGAGTTTTCGGATATAATCCATGCCTTCCAGATAATAGCGGTAGGCTTCAGGTGAGTTGGTAGTTACTTCAGCCAGTTTCTTTTCCGTGGCTTCGCCGGCCAGCTCAGGAATATCTAAATCGTTTCGGATTTCAGCAGACAATTTATCTATTTGTGCAAAGATGTCTTCGTTATTTACTGCAACCGAGCGTTGCGAGGCTTCCAGCTGTCCTGATTTGACTTCTATTATCTGGGTGGTTATTACCACTTTCGGCTGCATTTGCAAAATTGTACCGGTCAGCATCCAGGTAGCTCCGGCTTTCTGAGCCACTTGCGAGGCTGTTTCTCGGTCTATATTGCGGCTGCCTTCTTTGCCTAATTGTCTTAAGATATCGTACATGCGCTGACTGGAGACTACTCTAAGATGCTTTGAGTCAGATAAATCTGTAATAAGTAAGTTAGTGACAATTTCGCCCAATCGGGTTGAATCGGTCGGGTCGACTAAATTATCAAAATACATCACGGCCAGACGGTTTTCAGCCGCGACCGCTTCATCGGTCGATTCTACTGTGATTTTCCAGGGCTTTAATACCAGAACCAGAGCAATAATAATAGCCAGCGAAGTTCCTGACAGAATCCATTTTTTCAAACCAGATTTCTGAGTTCGGCGAAAGCCTGAGATAGAACGAGAAGCAGAGCTAATATCACCGGAATCGAGCATTCGTTTTTCTCTTATCAAATCTGCCCCGACATCAGCGGCTGTCTGATAGCGCGTGCGCTGATCTTTTTCCAGCAGCTTATCGATTATCTGCTGAAGCTCGCCTGATACGCCGGATTTATATCGGGAGACTGGTTCCGGGGTAGCATCGGTGATTGCTTTGACGACCGCCGCATCGTTGTCACCCTCAAACGGACGGCGACCGGTTAACATCTCATATAGAATCACACCGATTGAGAAAATATCAGAACGATGGTCAACATTTTTCCCCGTTATCTGCTCCGGCGACATATAGCCGACTGTTCCAAGAGTTGAACCGGTCTTGGTCAGTTTCTCTTCACCAGACAGAGTCGCCAGACCAAAGTCTAGTATTCGAGCTCTCTGCTCTTTGTCGATAATGATATTGCCGGGTTTGATGTCCCGGTGAACCACCCCCGACTCATGC
>JADFLZ010000368.1 GCA_022564135.1 Candidatus Zixiibacteriota bacterium | reverse complement strand
GATATCAGAAATTGGGAGCACCGGCCGTTGCAGCAGTTGTCATCCAATGACAGCAGCGGCTATTTCTTTCTGGACCTGATTCGTTCGGACTCACTACTTCCCGCTGCCACCCAGTACGACCTGATAATAGAGCGCAGCGACGGTACCATTGTACACAAGAGAATTACAGTACCCGATTCGACCAGCTGGCGGCTGGATTGGTAAACAAAATCATTTGTTAATTATTAACCTTAATAACATTCAAGGAGAAATCGTATGGAATCACTATTATTCCAACCTGCTTCGTGGCTGAATATCCTGGGCTCGTTCGGGCTACTCTTGGCAGGACATATTGCTACCCGCTATGTTGTTCCTTTTCTGAAAATAGGCAAAAGACAACGCTATGCTGAACTAATTGCGCAACTTGCTGATGAGTTCACCGACGAACTCAGAAACAAGCATGACAAAAGCTGGGCTAAATATCTCGATGAAGCGGTAGATAAGTTAATTATACTGCTGGGCATTTCGCCAGAGATAGCAAGACGGGCCATCAAAGCTGCCGCAGCTCGTAAATAGCCGCAAAAAAGCAGGCAGTTAAAACTGTCTGCTTTTTATTAAACTTAGTAGCAGGGAGTTCCGGCCAATCCGAACATGAAATTTATAAAGAAAACAGCATCAGCTATGTTTACGTTATTGTCACAGTTGGCGTCGGCTCTGCCTATGCCGCCAACCGGAGCAGGTCCGCCGTTAACCTGAAAATCTATCAGGTAAATCAGGTCGAGCATATTGGCCGAATTGTCGCCGTTGTAATCGCCTTTGACAAAGAAACTAGCACAGCTGTAACTCATCAGAATAGTTGAATTACCGGTGATGCCAGACTGGTCATAGCCTGTGGCTCTGAAGAAATAAGGAGCACCATCGCTTAAGGAAATCGGCGCCCATTTAATCGACCAGCCGTCGGAACCGTCAAGGTCGGTGCCAATGAACTGGCGCGATACATTCCAGTTTCTTACAGAGAGCGAAATCATAATATCCAGCGACTGCCAGCTGCTTCCGATTTTCAGCTCATTAATTCCCGAATTGTTTCTCATCAGGGCGTTAACAACAAAACCGGTTACAGGATTGGCAACTCTTACCACAAAACTGCTGTCGGCTTGTTTCCATCCGGAGAAACCATCAGCAGCAACCCACATTCCCGGTGTGCCGCCTAAGCCGAGTATGACAGAACGTTCTTCATCTTCCAACCAGCTTCTTAAGGTATAATAATCAGGGTCGCGTAAGAGGTCGTAATCTACCAGATCAAAGCGATCAAGGTGCGCTCTTAAGCCTTCTATCATATTTTCATCATAAGTGCCGCGATTGTTTCTGGTATCAAAGAAGCCGGCCATAATCTCTACAAATTCGTTAATCGGGATTTCAGAGAGTCCCTGCCTCATGAATTGTTTATAGCCGCGGTCATACCAGACTCTGATAGCCTGAGTAGCTGCTATTGGGCCACTGTAGTAATCGCCGTACTCTCCGTTGCTGTAACTGTTGCCATCTAAAGGATTGCCGTTGATGTCCCCATAATTGGACTGCAGCAGCTGCATCAGGTTTAATGAAAAAGCAGTATCACCTTTTTTTACATGAGCCTCAACCCTTGAAAAATCTTCATCAAACAAGCTAAACAGCAGATTTACGTCGGGGCAAAAGTCACTGCCGTTGCCCGGTGAAACAATTTTCGGAACCGGGGGAGTAGGTTCTAAGTAGACAACTATGCTGTCGACAGAGGATCTGCCCGAAGTATCAACCGCTGTTGTTTTAATGACATAGTTTCCTTCACCGAGGCCGGAAAAATCCCAGAACTGGCTGAATCCGTCGGCACTGACTGCCGTATTAACGCCGTCTCTGAGAGTCTGAGTGCCGTCAAAATCTCTGCCGATTTCAAAATATGTTCCGGAGGCTGGTCGCGCTTCAAAAGTGACGAAGTCTATTATTTCTGAACCGGAATTTTCCCATGACCAGATTTTTGAAAAACCAAATAAAGTATCTCCGTCAGCAGGAGATATAATTGACAGAGATGGTTCCGGCTGAACTCCGCCTGAACCACCGGGATAGCCGGAAGCATAAAGGACCAGTCTGCCGGGGAAGTTGTAAATTTCGTTATTGCCCATATCTACAAAACCGAAGGCTGTGTCCCAGATATTGTATGAAACGCACTGCATAGGGATACTATCTGTAATCAAGCCGGGATTTACACCTGCTTCAAAGGCATTGCCGATAAAAAATCCGGCAAAGAACGGGCCATCTACCGTGAACGGTGTATCCAGCGGAATCCAGATGTCGTAAATTCCTGCTTCGGGCACGACAAACTCGTATTGAGAAGAAATCGCTAATAATTGTCCGGGTACAGGACAGTTTGGATCTGACAGGTCTACTCCTTCAATATCAACCGCAACTATTAACGGGGTAGTAGCATCAAATATCATTGGCATATTTATTTCTGTAATGGTGAAAGGATACGGCTGCTGGCAGCTGGCGGCCGGATCAAGATAGGATTTATATAATTCGTTGCCGATTATCCAGCCATCAATTCGCCAGTATATACCGGCGTCATGTCTGACGATGCAGGTGTCCGCGGCAGATATTGTATACCCTGCCCGTAGTTCACCGGTGGGGACATCACCTACTCTAACCAGACGAGGTGCCTTTTTGGTCTCGGCCTCAATGGCCGGCTGCAAGAGCAGTATCAGACAAGCTGCTATAGTCAATATCCTCGACATCTCTTTTCTCCTTCTATGATTTACCGGCTATGAACTGCCGGGAATCTGGCGGTTATGCTATGATTATCGAGTTATTTGAGTAATCCTTGAACATTGCCGCTGATAATTTTTCTCTGCTTAGAGATATCGAAAGAGACTGCTCAATCTCTGCTCAGTACCATCGGAAAAATGCAGAAAAAAGATGGCTGTTTGTGAGCCCTGTCATAGCAGCTTAAATAACGGCGCTCAAAAATTGTACATTCTCCCTAGAGCGTATGACGGCTAAAC
>JADFLZ010000367.1 GCA_022564135.1 Candidatus Zixiibacteriota bacterium | reverse complement strand
GATATCTTCCAAATTCAGATAGACCGGTGTCGAAAGAGTAATAACCTGCCCCAGCGCCAGAAACAGAGGACCAAGTCCGGCAAAAAACAACATCGCACCTGTCACCTGGTTTAGCCTGCTGCGTAGATTGTCACGTATTACCGTCAGTGAAAGAAATATAAGAAATCCGCCTGAAACGAATAATAGGATGGTATTAAAGAGGTTGAAGCTCATTAGTTCGGTCCGATAAGCCGGCCTTTATTTAAGAGCTCTGGTGAAAGTTATCTTGGTGCCTTTTTTAGAAGGCGCGATGTCGACTTTATCCATCAGCGAACGTACGATAAAAATCCCGCGTCCTACTTCTTTAAGAAGATTCTCCTCGGCCAGAGGATCATCCAGCTCGTCAGGATTAAATCCTGTTCCTTCATCGGTTACTGTTAAAGACACGGCCTCAGAATTTTTTTCAATCGTTACTATCACTCGTTTTTCTTCATTCTTCTGGTTGCCGTGGTCAATGGCATTATTTACAAGTTCTGATACAGAGATGGCTATGTCGGCAATGATTGATTCATTGATGCCGTAACCGCGTAATATACCCTCAATGAAAATATCAACATCCGGCAGGTATTCCTGAGTCGATGGAATAGAAATGCGGTTGCCGGTTATCATAGGTTTTTGCATGCGAAGAGGTCTCCCGAAAAAAACAGAATCTGCGGATTCTGTGGTTTATGTCAGGGTTGAAGTGAGTTGTCTCATCAATAAAGCTAATTCGAAAACGATGCTATAGCATCTTCAACTGAATCATAAGTGTCAAAAACCGTAATAAGTTTTGTGATAGTCAAAAGAGACTGGATCTTATCAGTCACATTGGCCAGTTTGAGGGCGCCGTTGTGATTTTTAAGAGAAGTGTAGCCGGAAATGAGAATTCCCAGGCCGGTAGAATTCATCCATTCTACTTTTGCGAGATCAATGACTATCTGACGCTGATCGTTTTCGAGATACTCATGCAATTTGTCATGAAGCAAGGTTGCGTCGGGGCCGCCCATTATTTTCCCCTTTGGCTCCATTATGACAATGCCATTTTCAACACGGTCGCTAAGTCTCATAGCTATTTTCCTCCGAAACTGTTTAGAGTTGTTTACGGAATTAGTCCTAACTTGTTTCTATCCAATCCGTTAATCAGCCCAAATTCACTAATCAAGTCAAGGCATTTTTCCCGGTTAGGCAAGCGCCCGATTTGACTCTCTTTAGCGGTTCGCTTATATTCGGTCAAAATGAGAGCTGTCCGAAAAAAATCCCGCAACCATTTTGCCATAACAGAGCCGTATCTACTGGCTATTGTGTTAATTGTTTTGCTGCTGGCAGGATGCTCTGATAAGAAGAGTGAAAGCAATTCTGATGATCTTATACCAGCCGGAACCGCTTCATCTCATATCTATCAGAACCTGGCTGCCTACAAAGGCTGGCAGATATTTCGGCAGAACAATGTAGTTATTATTCACCCGCCCGATCATTTGCATCAGGCAAGATTTTCGGAGCTGACCAAAGTTTTTTCGGCGCTGAGCAGAAGAGCCTCTGAATTTTTAAGAATTGCTCCTCCAGACAGCTTAATTTTTTATTTTTACACAGGTACCGGCCACGCTCACGATGTCACCGGACAGTCTATCCCCTATTCAGACGGCACCGCTATTCACTTCTGGCTGCCCTCTTTTTATGGTCCGCCGCTGGTCAAGCATTTGTTGCATAAATGGGAAAACGAATTCCCAAAACACGAATTTCTCTGGCACGGGATAGTGGCTCTTCTGGACGGCTCTCAGCAGAACTACCATCAGTTTACGCTTGAACATATCGATTCCGGGATTTTTGTTCCCTTAAGAGAGTTGTTAGTTGATACCACTATAGACGTAAACAGCGAACGGCTCCAGAGCGCCGAGGCGGCTTCTCTGGTTGACTATTTAGTTTATGTGTATGGCATTGAAAAAGTGCGGGAGCTATATCTCTCAGACGGCGATGTATATGCTGATTTCAAAAAAGTATTCAAGCTGCCCGTTGATAAAATTGAAAAACGCTGGCTTGAGTTTATTGATACGTTTGTGACGGGGAAAAATGAAAAAGAAAAAAGACCCTAATAATAGGATTGTTATCGGTATGAAATGTACAATAAAGGGTGATAGCGGAGAATTTGTTTCGATAGATGTATTGAATTACGATAATCCAAATTCGCCCGATGTTGACGATGCTAATTGGCTTGCTTGTAATATAAATCTTTCAATTAGCCCTTTCCAAGCAAAGATCAAAGCATCTCTAAGAACAGAAGACTTTGTTCAATTTGCGAACTCTGTCGAGCGACTTAGGCAACTTCCTACCTCTAAGGTAGCTGTCTTTGAAACAATGGAGGAGTGGTTAACGATAGAAATTGAGAAAGATAAGCTAGGAAAATTAATCATAAATGGATTGGCGCGAGATGTTGATAAGAGTAACGGGAGTTCGCTGAAATTCGCGTTCTGCAGTGACCAAACGTACCTAAAGCCGCTTCTGTCAGAAATCAATTCGATCATAAACAAGTTTCCAGTAAGAGAAAAGTAACTGGTTCAACGTCGACTAACATAAATCGTAACACATTGACCTATTGCTAAGGGACACAAAAAAACCGGTTGCCTTAAAAAAAAGACAACCGGCAATCGAATTTAATCAACCTATATCAAAACAACTTAATCTAAAACTTAGCCAACAGGCTGATGAGGCTGCTGCTGTTCTGGTGCAGGTGCATAGGCGGGCGGAGTAGCGACACCACCAGAACCTTTACCCCAGGCCAGTATGCCCATAGCAAAATAGTTAATGAAAGGGACGATGACCAAAAATCCCCAGATGCCGCCATGGCCGCACTTTTTGGCAATCTCTATCCACATCATGGTATAGATTACTACGTTGACAAACGGGACCAAGAGCAGCAAACACCACCACATTGGTTTTCCGGCCATCTGGCAAAGCAGAACGATATTGGCTATCGGAATAAAAGCCAGATAGGCGTTACTTTCAT
>JADFLZ010000366.1 GCA_022564135.1 Candidatus Zixiibacteriota bacterium | reverse complement strand
CTTACAATGGGAGTTTCAGCTCTTACGCGTACTTTTGGCGCTTTGGATGTTCCCGCACTTGCTAATCTGACAGTTGAGATCTTCGACATTACCAACCGTAATGCAAGCCCAATTCCAGATTGGAAGTTTGGTTCGTTCCATGACTACGACATCGTTTTCATCCTCACGGGTGTTGAAGATACGAGTCTTATTGACCAGAGCATTTCGACTGCCTGGTGTACAGATGCAGGTCTAAATAGTGATGTAGCCTGGGGGCAGATCAAACTGCCGTTTGGCTGCGGCTATGCTCCTCTGAAAAACGCCTATGCAATTGATGAGTCTCAGGGTCAGTTTGAAGCGACCAATGGTAGAGGAAACCCGTACTGGGATTCCGCCTACTATTACATGTCACTTCCTGCTGGCAACCATGGCCATTTTGTAACTGGTACAGGTGACCAGGCGCAGCACTTTACGCTGGTTGAACATGACTTTGGCCCGAACGAAACTATTTCGTTTGCTATTGCCAACTTTGGTTTCAACTCAGGTTTAGCGACTGTTGCCAATGGTTCGGCACTTGCGCCTACTGCCCATCTGGTTAACAAATGGGTTGGTTTTGGCCGCGGTGACGTTGATGATGACAACGTCATCAGTCTTGCGGACGTCATGACCTTAGTAGGTATTGTCGCTGGTTCTGTCCCTGGTGCTATCCCATTTGAACATCTTGCCGATGTCAATGCCGATGGTGCTGTGGACGTAGCGGACATAAACTACCTCTTTGATTACTACTTCAATGCTGGACCATGTCCTGTTGGAGACTGGACTCTCTAATTTGAATTAGACTGTTTAGACTCTATATATGTAAGAGGCGGAGATTATAATCTCTGCCTCTTTTTTTATTATCTAAAAGTTCATTTACTTAGCATTATATAAGCGATGGAAAATCAACAGACTCCGAAACAAACTGAAGAAATAGCTGCTCTTTTGAATGACCTGTTTGCTGTCAATGCTGTTTACAATCAGAACGGAAATATCATTTTCAGCCTCGAATATCTCTACGATAAAGAACAGTCTGACAAAGTTATCAAAGACCGCCTGAAGACTGCCGGTTACGATTTCAAACTGCACCAGCAAGACGAAAATCTGCTGCTTAGCATTAACCCCGGTAGAAAAGAACGCATTCCGCTGGTCAATATCATTCTTTTTATAGCTACGCTTTTTACGGTTTACTTTGTGCCGGTCTTCTTAAAACAGACCGTTATAAGTGAAACACTGTCGAGCGCTTTTGACAATACTCTCAGGGCACTTGAAAATGGCGCCGGTCTGGTGTTTACAATTGCGCTTATTTCTATACTGCTTGTCCATGAGATGGGACACTTTGTGGCCAGCCGCAGAAGACAGATTGTAACTTCCTGGCCATATTTTATTCCGGCGCCAAATATCATCGGCACCTTCGGTGCAATTATAAAATCCAAATCTCCCTTTTGGAACAGACGAGATTTAATCGAAGTCGGCGCAGCCGGTCCGATAGCCGGCTGGGTTGTTGCAATTTTTTGGCTTATTTTCGGGCTGGGACAATCTCAAATTGTCTCTCCGGAAACTCTTTCGGCAACGGGCGAGATGTTTTTCTTACTGGAAGGAGAGTCGGTCTTGATGAAACTGGCGACGCTGGCTATTGTAGGTCAGGCGCAGGCAGGACAGGTTTACTATTTATCCGAAGCAGCCTTTGCAGGCTGGGTGGGGTTGCTGGTTACGGCCATAAATCTTTTGCCCATAGGTCAGCTCGATGGCGGACATATTATGTACGGGCTATTCCGCGAAAAACAGAAAATTATGGGAGGTGTGGCCATGGGGTTATTGCTGTTCCTCGGTTTTTTATCACCGCTTTGGTGGTTTTTTGCGGGGATGGGTCTTGTCTTTGGGATAAATCATCCGCCGACATTAAATGACCAAAGACCAATCAGCAGGACTGCCTTCTGGATGGCTATGATATCAATCGGGATTATGATTTTATCTTTTACGCCGGTGCCTTTTCGGTAGTTTGCAGCTCAGCAATAGAATCCAAGTCATCGCTGCAGTCGTAGAGCTTTTTTAAGTCTAATTTTCCTGATCTGATTACTTCAAAGAAAGCTTTTACCATCTGCGGGTCGAACTGGCTGCCGCTGTTTTTGGCAATTTCAGAAATGGCTACTTTGAGCTCGGCGCCGTCGCGGTATGGCCGGTCAGAAAGAATAGCGTCAAAAGTATCTACCACCGCCAGCAGTCGGCCTTCGATGGGAATCCCCTCACCGGAGAGTCCCGAGGGATAACCCTGGCCGTCAAATCTTTCATGGTGCGAGGCTATATAGGGAATTGCCGGTTTAAATAGATCAATGCCTTCGATGATTTTCAGACCCAATTCGGTATGTTTTTCCATCCGCTCCAGTTCTGTCTTGGTGAGCTGGCTGGTTTTATTTAAGACGGCATCGGGAATGCCGATTTTGCCAATATCGTGAAGCATGCAGCCCATCACCAGATTTTTTACTTTTTCAGGCTCCCAGCTAAGATGACGGGCAACAATTTCTGCAATCTTTGAAACTCTGTCGGTATGTCCGGCAGTATGAGCATCGCGGGCTTCGATAGCTTTGGCGAGTCCCTTGATGGCGTTTAGATAAGATTTTTGCAGGTCATTGTACATGCGCCAGTTGGCAATAGCAGATGCCGCAAAATTGCTTAAGATACCCAGTATATTAATCTCTCCGGAGAGAATTCTGTCAAATTTCCTGAAAGCTAAAATGTTAATTACACCCGTCAGAGTTCTGCCGACAAAAATAGGCTGAGATATTTTGATTCTGTTTCTTTTAGATTCTCCAGAAGAATCCTCTCGTATAGAGATGGCCGGCTGCGGGCTTTTGGTATAAGTAAATGTTTCCAGAGTTGAGTCGTCGAGCACTTCACCAATGTATTGCTCTTCGTCCGATTCATAAACTTTGCGATTAAGTTCGGCCTTGGAGGGGTCCGAAATGATAACTCCTGCCGCGACGGCACCAATCTCTTTTTTACAGGA
>JADFLZ010000365.1 GCA_022564135.1 Candidatus Zixiibacteriota bacterium | reverse complement strand
TGAAAATTATTCTTATCGTCTATCTGATTCGGTCTCATATGCTGGGGTTTCTGGTAGATTCAGCCATAGCAGGCTTTGCCATTGGGGCTGGCTTTGCTCTGGTTGAAAATGTTCATTATCTGCAAGGATTGCCCGACTCTGATATTTATCTCTGGATAGTCCGCGGTTTCGGGACTGCTGTGATGCACGGAGGAACAACGGCGATGGCAGCCATGATCGGCAAATATTTTTCCGACAGACACGATAAATTATCTCTTACTATTTTGCCCGGTCTGCTGGCGGCGTCGATTATCCATTCGATGTACAATCATTTTTTTCTGCCGCCGCTGATTTCTACTGCGCTTTTGTTACTACTGCAGCCGCTTATTTTGGTCTTGATATTTATGCGAAGCGAAAAAGCGACCGAAAACTGGCTAGGAGAGGGGCTGGATGCTGATCTCAAGATTTATGAAGCAATAACCAGGGGCAAGATACTTGAAACCAGAATCGGTAAATACTTAGAATCTCTAAATGACCACTTCTCTTATAATGTGGTGGCCGATATGTTCGAATATATCAAAATCCATCTGGAGCTTTCTATGCAGGCTAAGGGGATTCTTCTGGCTCGAAGGCTCGGTGTAGAAACTGAGCCGGACCCTCAAGTAAAAGAGATGTTTGAACAGTTAAAAGTCCTGGAGAAACGAATCGGACCGACCGGCAGGCTGGCAATCAAGCCATTTGTCAGAAAAAGCAGCCGGGATCTCTGGGAAATTCATATGCTTTCTCGATAGAATTTTGAAGAATCTTCAAAAAAACTATAGAAACACCGTTTCTGGCCGATAATCAAAAGATTAGCTAATAGCCAATACGTAATATATGTATAAATTTGAAAAACAAAAATATGGCCTAAAAATAACGTTTTCTGGCGATCTTGTTGAGTCTGAAATCAATAGGCTGGCAGCTGAGCTTAAGTCACACTTAGGTTCAATAAACAAACCTTTTTCCATTTTAGTAGATGCCAGAGAGATGATGGCTTTGGATCAATCTGTATTACATCTGTTATCTGAATGTCAGAAAACTGCCAAAGATGCCGGACGGCAATCAGCGGCAATCGTGATAAATTCACCGGTTCTCAAAAGTCAGGGTCAAAGAATAACCTTAGATTCCGGAAGTACAGCAGCAGTTAGGTTCATTTGTTCTGTTAAACACGAAGACTGGGAGAAAGTCGCCATGGACTGGATGCTTCGCGGAGTGGAGCCCGACTCACAATGTGCGCTTAGTAAGCAGCTATAGGCGGCTTTAGCTTTCGTCATATAATTTTTTTGTTTTTTCAGGCAGCTCTTAACAATATTTTTTGTCTATGAAAATGTTCAATTTACTTGTTAAATATTTTCTGCTTTTATCAACTTCAGTCATGCTCGTTGCTCTTTTTACTTCGGCGCGGGTTGAGGCTGCAACCTGTACCTACTGCCACCAGGAAATAGTTAACAGCGGGATAACGGTTGAAGGGAAGCCCTTTCATGTCGAGCATTTTATGTGCGCTAACTGTCTCAAACCGATTGGTGAAGAAGATTTCTACAGAGATAATGGCAATTATTATGATCGACACTGTTACGAGAATTTTATAACTGACAAATGTAAATATTGCCTCGAACCGATTATCGGTAAGTATATTATTTTTGAATCAGAAATTTATCACCTGGCCTGCTTTGATGAAAATATTGACAAGAAGTGCCTTGTTTGCAATGAATCGGCAGTTGGCGGCGGTTTTGTCGATATCAGAAAAAACGCTGTCTGCCGCAGGCACTTGGACGTTGTTCTGGATTGTCATTCTTGTTTCGGTTATGTGTCGCCGGATCTAAATGATGGCAGCAAACGTTACTCTGACGGCAGGATAATTTGCAGAAAGTGCCAGGCGACAGCAGTCGAAGATGACAGCGAAGCCATCTTGATCATGGAAGAAGTGAAAGCGCAGCTTGCCAGTGCAGGACTTGTAATTGAGCGGGAGTTCAATCTAAAATTCGTTTCTGTCCAGGAGCTTTCAAAACTAAGCTCAAGTTATCAGAGAGATCAACTGGGCGTAACCAGATTCAGGAAGACCGAAATATTGGCCGGGCTTGTTTCTTTTCAGGATTTCGAGATTTTCATTCTATCAGGTCTGCCTCTTCCTCAGCTTAAAGCTGTGCTGGCGCATGAGTTGATGCATGTCTGGCAATTTGCCAATGCACCGAACCCACAGAACCTGCAGCTGTGCGAGGGGAACTGTCAATACGCTGCATATCTTGTGCTGTCGGACGACGACTCCGAGGAGGGTCAGTTTTTTTCAAGGTTTATAGAGGAGCACAAAGACTCCAACTACGGTGACGGTTTTAGATTTGTATCTGCAGAAGTTAAGAAACGAGGTTTTAAGCCCTGGCTGGAATATCTCAAAGTAAATAAAAATCCGCCCTGGTGATAATTTACATATTTCGCAATCAGCTTAATCGTTAATTGATACCGCTTCACTAATTCACTCCCTCAAACATCTCGATTAATAGATTAATTCTAAAAGTAATGACTCTACTTTATAAGTTGATTTGCGGCTTTCTCAAGTATATCTTTATAATGTAAAAGCAACTAAGTCGAATATGACCCTTAATAGGTCGGTATTTTGAGTAACGATATTCCAGAAAACGACGATACCAGAACCCTCGTTGTCCTGAATAAAGGGACAATGGTGGCCCATTACCGGATATCCGAGAAAATCGGCACTGGTGGGATGGGTGAGGTCTATCTGGCCGAGGATACGAAGCTAAATCGTAAAGTTGCCTTAAAGTTTTTAGCTGATCAATTTTTTTCTGACCAGTCTGCACGTGACCGATTTACTCGCGAGGCCCAGGCAGTAGCGGCAATGGATCATCCTAACATTGTATCTATCTATGAAGTGAATGAGTTTAAGAGCCGTCCGTATTTTGCGATGCAGTATGTAGAGGGAAAGTCACTATCGGATATTATCAAAGGGAATCAACTGCAATTGTCTGAGATAATCCGGCTGGCAATTCAGATATGCGAGGGTCTTCAAGCCGCTGACAATAA
>JADFLZ010000035.1 GCA_022564135.1 Candidatus Zixiibacteriota bacterium | reverse complement strand
CGAATCTACACCAAAGCCGATATTGGCACCGACCGTATCAGAGAACAAAAACGGCTCCTGCGGGGCCACGCCGATTTGAGACCTTAATGAATCAAGGTCCCACTTGTTAATATCCACATCATCAATAAATATGCTGCCAGCCGCTACCGGGAAAAGTCTGGGCAATAAAGAAACTAAAGTTGTTTTGCCTGAACCAGTCTGGCCCACCAGCCCTATGGTCTGCCCCGGTTCAATCGTCAGATTAATGTTATTAAGAATTTTCTTGCCGTTGTATGCAAAACTCAGATTTCTAAATTCAATTTTGCCTTTCATCGGCTGTGAAAAGTTTGCGGTGGCTTCTCTTTTAACCTTCGGTTCGGTGTGAAGAATTTTATTTATTCTGCCAAGTGAGGCCATGCCCCTTTGATATATCGAAATAACAAAGCCAATCGCAATCAACGGCCAGATCATCATCGACAGATAAGCAAAAAATGCTACCAGAGTTCCCAGAGAAATTCTTTTTTCAATTACTTCCACCCCGCCAAAATATAAAATCGACAGACTCAGCAAAGCCGCTATGGCGGTGACCAAAGGCATAAACAGCGCCTGAACTCTGGCCATATCCATATTGACGCCCATATACTTGTCGGACCTAAGCTGAAAATTTTCGGTCTCGGCATCTTCCTGACTATAAGCTCTGACCACCCGGATACCTGACAAATTTTCCTGAGCGGTTGAAGTCAGCGATGCAAACTCTTCCTGTATTCGTACCGAGCGTTTGTAAAGTTGATTGCTCAGGCGGTTTATGATAAACGGAAAAAGTGCCATTGGAATCATAGCATACATTGTCAATGCAGGCGAGAGTGTCAGCATAAGAGGAATTGCAACGATCAGAGTTATAAAGGTATTTGAAATATGCATTATCCCGGGACCAACCATCATACGTACCGCTTCCAAATCGTTGGTGGAGCGCGCCATTATATCACCGGTGCGGTTTTCGTGATAAAATGAAGGAGTAAGTTTTAGAAGATGCCCGAATAGTTCGCTTCTGAGACTATATTCGATTTTTCGCGAAGTCCAGATTATTGTCCGTCTTGTAAAAAATCTGAAAATTCCTGCAGTAACTGCCAGAGCAACTGTCAGATATATGAACTCTAAGAGAACACTCATGGGGGCAGAGTTTTCCATAAGGTCCAGTATAATCTTAATAATATAAGGAATGACCATAGTCAGCGAATTGGTGACAACAATACAAACCCCGCCGGTCAGAATAACGCCTTTGTAGGACTTTATATATTTTAGAACGGTGGAGAGCTTTGCTCTGTTTTCAGTCGTAATTTTGTTTTTATCCATAGGATTCATAAGCAGCAGCTATGAGAGATTATACGAAGTTATAACAGCATTTGCTATTAATAGTTCAAAATGTTGGCAAACAGATGGATTGCATCGATATTTAGTTTGGCAATCAACTCCAGAAGCGGCAGACCACAGTAAATAACCTGCCCCTGCCCTAATCGTGAAACAGACAGAAGTGTCGCCCCGGAAGCTGTCACATATACGCGCTCGGCAGGTGTCACGATGGCCGAAGCCACCTCGACCGGCTTATAAAAAAGCGAAAGCAGATTTGTCTCGGTAATTTTATACGGTCGAGAGAGTATTCTTGCTCCGGGAATTTGGTTTTTCAGGGTTTTTCTGGAAACGAGTTCGGTGGTGGGAACTATGGCAGCCGGCAGCGACTTGATCGGCCAGTTCTGATTCTGCCCGAAGACGACTACTGAGCCGCCGGCCCTGATATACTCTTCAAATCTGTCTTTCACTTTCCGAAATGACTGATAGTTCCGGTAAGCTCCGGAACCTATCGCAATGACATTGAAAGCATTGAGATTGCCTACTAATAAAGTCCGGTCGGTAATAGGCTGAAAAGCAGCGTTGGTCATTCTCAATATATCTTCGAGAGCGCCAGAGCTGTCCGGTAAAAATCCAATCTTGATGGTGTCAGCTATATGGCATTGGGCCACTCTGATTCTGCCGGAATCTGCAGCCACCACATTGCCATCAACAATCAGCGAAACTTTGACTATCTGGATGCCCAGTTCAAACAGGTTAGAAATAGTAAAGGGAATGCGGATAGTATTCGAGGTGGTAGCGCTTTGCAGGTCAATCTCCTGTTTATAGGCGCCGGCAAACATACCTTTGGGAGTTTTTAAGTCTATCTTGACTGTCCCCTCAAAATCATGAGGTTTGCTGATAACCACCTGCCAGTTGAGGAATTCTACCACCCGGTCGATATTCAGCCTGGCTACCGGCGGCAGAAAATAGAAGTCCGGCAAAAATCGAATATTTAAGTCGGGTGACTCCCAGACAGGCACAACATCTGAGATAGTCAGCGGAATCTTGGAGTATGCCAGTTCTGCAGTAAATCTTAGTGAGTCCGGCTGATGTGAATCGAGATATTTCTGGTCTATTTCGATATAGTATTCCCTGACAAAAGACTGATGCGGCAATATAGTTTTATCATCTTTGTTCAGAATGACTTCGGTGCTGTCCCAGTAAGGATGAAACGAAATTTTTGAGAGTGTGATTTCGAAAGGACCGTCTACGACTACTGAGATTCTATATTTAAGCGAAGGTCCGCGCGGTGTGTCGCGCAGTATGACGCTGCCTTGCCAGCTAAGGCCGACTGCTGCCAGAGCCGCTTTTTCGGCTTTGGCCATAACTTCTGAGAGATACAGGTCCAGCCCGCTGGCGCTGCCTAAAATTTGCTTGTAGCTGGCATGCTGGGTTAAGTCGTAGAGCGCGCGGTAGCCTTCGACAACAAAAGCAACATGCTCCTTGCCTTTGACATTTCTGGCCGCCCTGAAAGCAGATACAAACCTGTTTACCCGCAGTACAAAGGTCTTTCTTATCGGCCCGACCGGAAGAGCAAATTCTGCAACCTGCGGCAATCTCAAAATGTCAATGCCACTCAAGAATCCGGTGCCTGCTGTTTTCCTTACACCTTCAACTTCTATCCGCTCATAGTAGTTTAGTCTGTCGTAGTCAGAGCTTAAACTGAATTCTCTGCCCAGCAATTTTCGGATTTCTGCATTCATGCGATTTTCAAAGCGTTTGCTGAACTCCTGAGCGTTGACGATTATCTGGTCACTTTTATCTTTGGAACCGTACTTGACCCGTTTGAAAGCTTTTGAGAGACTAAACAGATCCATATTGGAGGAATTCAGCTCTTTGATAGATTTAATCCAGCGACCGATCGACTGCTCCTTAAAAGAGCTCTCAAACAGCAATAAATCTGGTTTTTGATCTATGAACAGCCCCCTGACAGCATCATCTACTGAAACCGGGGCAGTAGTTGAAAGATAGACATGGTGGAGATAGAGCTGTTTATCAGGCAGAGATTCGGTCTCAATCTGAAATTTGGGCCGCTGCCTGATGAGAATTATGTCGATGCGGCAGCCAAAATTGTCGTTGAGATAATATATCGTAGGCCAGTCGATCTCTTCAGTCGACTGCACAAAACAGGCCACGCGAACATCACACAGGGCATAATCTACTGCTGTTCCCCCGGATCTGACCGGAGCTGCTATAATGAGGCCATACAGAATAGCCAGAAGCGGCAGAGCTATTTTTCTGAGCGGTGCAAATTCAAAGATTCCCATATTCATATAATGATAATATCGGCAGAGAGCCGGCTAAGGCAATTTTCAAAAAAAGGTAAACGGTTTTAGGCAGCTGCTATATTATTTGCTTTTCGCGCAGTTTATCAAAAAGATTATTGGCAATCTCTTCGGCCGAGTCACCCTCAATAAACTCCCCTTGTGGTCTGGCGGGAGGCGGAGCGACTTTTAAGGTTTTAGTCTGAGAATTCTGGCCAATGCCGCTGCCATCTAAGCCCAAATCTGCAGCAGACCACCTGGTAATTTCTTTCTTTTTGGCCATCATCTTGCCTTTTAGCGAGGGCAAACGTGGTTCGTTTATCTCTTTGACTACTGAGAAAACTGCCGGGAGCCTGGTTTCAATAACATCGTAGCCCTCTTCCGTCATACGGAAAACTACGGTCTTGTCCTTGTCTACTGCTTCAAATTTTTTGACAAACATCACCTGCGGCAGACTCAAAATAGCCGCCACCGCGCCCGGCACCTGGGAACTGTCTGAATCGATAGCCTGCTTGCCGGCCAGTATAATGTCAAATTCTCCCAGTTTTTTCAAGGCTGCGGCCAGAATTTTGCCGGTTGCCTGAGGGTCGCTTCCTTCAAAAACTTCATCGGTCAAAAGAAAAGCTTCGTCTGCGCCCAGCGCCAGGCATTCACGAAGGGCCGATTCGGTTCTTTCTCTGCCCATGGCCATGACGATGCACTTGCCGCTGGTTTTTTCTTTTATACGCAGGGCTTCTTCGACTGCATATTCATCAAAGGGATTGACCACGCCCGGTCCCTGAGGCAGCTCTATCTTGTTTTCTGCTTCATTAACTTTTATCAGGGCTATTTCGGGCACTTGTTTTATCAGTACGACTATGTTCATGGCTTTTCTTTCTTACTAAATGCTAAGGTAATAATCCGATGACGAATATGCTCAGGAGACAGACCCTTGTCAAGACAGAGCCGGCTGGCTCAGTCGCGGTTGTGGTTAAAATGTTCAAGAGCTTCGGCAGCAGCTTTTTGCTCAGCTTCTTTTTTCGATAACCCAATACCGTGTCCGAGGTCCTGGCCGTTTAGACGCACCACTATGTTGAATGTCTTATCATGGTCAGGGCCGGACTCTGAAACCACGTCATAACGCGGCATTCCCTTGCCCGAGGCCTGAATCAGTTCCAGCAGTTCCCCTTTGTAATTTCTTTGAGAGCTGTCGGCGCTTACTATTTCCTTGCGGGAGTAAACGGCTTTTAATATAAACTTTTTGGCAGCTTCAATGCCGCCATCAAGATAGACAGCCGCCATAACCGATTCCATGGCATCGGAGACGATTGAAGGCCTCTCGGCGCCTCCCGATTTGTTCTCTTCTGTAGAAAGATAGATATGCTGATTCAGCCCGATATCTTTACCGATTTCTGCCAATGTCGTTTCGTTAACCAGAAGGGATTTCATTTTTGTAAGCTCTCCCTCGTGCCATTCCGGATGGTCCGCGAAGAGCTGTTCGGCAATCAATAGTCCCAGCACAGAATCACCTAAGAATTCCATTCTTTCGTTGGATTCATTTACTAATTCAGAATTATTTGTAAACGAGCGATGAGTCAGCGCCAATGCCAAAAGAGACTGGTCCTTAAAATGGTAGCCGATTATCAACTCAGCTTTGGCAAGGTCTACTTTTTTTTCTGGAGGTGGACTGGCAACGAAAATACTCTTGACAGTGTCCCAGAAACTCATGTCACGAGGTGCCGTTGTACTTGCCAACAACTAAAGTAACATTGTGCCCGCCGAAACCAAATGAGTTAGACAAGGCATAGTTTATCGGCCAGTTTCTTTTCTGATTGGGGACATAGTCCAGGTCGCAGTCCGGGTCTGGTGTCTCGAGATTTATGGTGGGATGAACGATGTCATCCTGTACCGATTTCACACAGGCGATGGCTTCAATCGCTCCGGCAGAGCCGAGCAGATGGCCGGTCATAGATTTGGTGGAATTCACCGGAATTTTATAGGCGCGCTCACCGAGCACTTCTTTGATCGCTCTGGTTTCGGCAATATCGCCGAGACTGGTCGATGTCCCGTGGGTGTTGATATAATCAATCTGCTCGGGTTTAAGACCGGCGTCGGCCAGTGCATTTTCCATAGCCTTGCGCGCTCCGCGACCCTCCGGGTGCGGCGCTGTCATATGATAAGCGTCGCTGGACATGCCAATTCCGGCCAGTTCTGCCAGGATTTTAGCGCCCCGTGCCTGAGCGTGCTCTTCTGATTCCATGACTAAAATACCGGCGCCTTCACCCATTACAAAGCCGTCGCGGCCGACATCAAACGGTCGCGAAGCTTTTTCGGGGTCATCATTTCTGGTCGAAAGTGCTTTGGCCCGGCAGAATCCCGCCAGCGCAGTTGGCGTAATGGTCGCCTCGGAGCCGCCGGTTATCATCACGTCAGCTTCGCCTCTCTGAATAATTCTATAGCAATCTGAAATCGCATGAGCCGACGAAGCACAGGCTGAGACTGTTCCATAATTTGGTCCGCGAAAACCGAACCTGATAGAAACCATGCCGGCACACATATCTATTATCATCATCGGAATAAAAAATGGTGATACTTTGCCCGGGCCTGATGCCACCAGCTTGTCGCGCTGTTTTTCGAAAGTATGAATGCCGCCGATGCCTGAGCCGATGACCACGCCGCACCTGTCCAGATCCAGATTTTCTATATCCAGCCCGGAATCCTTGACAGCATTAATACTGGCGGCAACAGCGTACTGGGCCGAAATATCCATCCGGCGTGCTAACTTTTTGTCAATATATTTAGTGACATCAAAATCCGTTATCTCACCGGCAATATGTACCGGGAAATCGGAAGAATCAAATTTGGTCAGTCTGGAAACTCCGGATTTCCCTGCTAACAGAGCCTTCCAGAATTCATCTACCGACTCTCCCAGCGGAGATATCACGCCCATGCCGGTTATGACAACTTTTCTGTTCAAATTATTCAGTTCTAGTCTCTCTTGTTAGCTCTTCTCAGAGTGATCGTTGATATACTTGACCGCATCTCCGACAGTGGCAATTTTCTCGGCGTCTTCGTCGGGGATTTCAACTGTGAACTCTTCTTCTAAGGCCATTACCAGTTCAACCGTATCCAGAGAGTCTGCTCCCAGGTCCTCGACAAATTTTGCCGTCTCGGTTACCTGAGATTCCTCTACACCCAATTGTTCAATAATTATGTTTTTGACTCTTTCATCAATTGATGCCATTACATTTCTCCTTTTTATATTTCCTCAGTTTATAACTTACGAAATTGATAGTCCGCCATCTATGGCCAGTACCTGCCCGGTAACGTACGAGGCTTCATCCGATGCTAAAAAAGCGACAGTCGCAGCAACATCGAGCGGCGTCCCCCCGCGCTTTAGCGGAATTTTCTGCATATATGCTTCCCGCACACTTTCCGGCAGCTTGTTGGTCATCTCTGTTTCAATATATCCCGGCGCCACCGCATTAACAGTAATGCCCCGGCCGGCTAACTCTTTGGCTGCGCTTTTGGTCAGCCCGATCAGACCGGCTTTGGAGGCAGCGTAGTTAGCCTGTCCGGCATTACCGGTCAGACCTACTACCGAGCTTATATTTACAATTTTTCCCGAGCGTTGTTTCATCATAATTTTTGCAGCAGTTTTTGTGACAAAAAAAGCACCTTTGAGGTTGATGTCAACAACCATATCCCAGTCTTTTTCACTTAAGCGCACCAGCAGATTATCCCTGGTTACCCCGGCATTATTTACGACAATATCTATAGAGCCGAATTTTTCGACAGTTTTGGCAAAAAGATTTTCGACTTCCTCCAGATTCAGGACATCGGCCTTTATGCCAAGTGCCTTGCTCCCGATTTCTGCGACTACTTTGTCAACCGCTTCTTGATCAATATCTGAGATGACGACGTTGGCATTGTGCCTGGCGAAGTACTCTGCTATAGTCCTGCCGATGCCTCTGGCAGAGCCGGTCACAATTACTGTTTTGTTTTCAAAGTTCATAGTTTATTGAGTTAATCTACACTCGCTTTAGACCGAAACAGCTGCCAGTGATTCTATATCTTTTATTGTATCAAGATTCGTTATTTTTTCAGCCGACATCTCTCTTTTGGCCATACCTGCCAGCACTTTTCCGGGGCCGATTTCTATAACGTGAGTGCAGTCGTTTGAGACCAGATATGACATGGTCTGCGACCACTTCACCGGAGAAGTAATCTGGGCTACCAGCAGCTGTTTTATTTCAGCCGAAGACTCAACCGGTTTGGCGGTGACATTGGCGACTACCGGCACTGCCGAAGATTTAATGTCCGCATCTTTTAGATATTGCTCCATTCCGGATTTGGCCGGCTCCATCAGAGGTGAATGAAAGGCTCCGCCGACTTCAAGAATTATCGCCCGCTTAGCGCCTGCAGATTTAGCAATTTCTGCAGCGACTTTAACAGCCTCGACGCTTCCGGAAATCACTATCTGTGATTTAGAATTAAAATTGGCCGGCACCACTACTCCGTTCTTTGATGCTTTCCGGCAAACTTCCAAAACTTGTTCTTCCGTCAGCCCGATTATTGCTGCCATACCGCCGGGACTTTCCAGACAGGCCTCTTCCATCAGGCTGGCACGTTTGACGACTGCCTTGATGGCCAGTTCAAAACTCATCGCTCCGGTAGCTGCCAGTGCCGAATACTCTCCCAGAGAATGCCCGCAGGCGTAATCAAAAGGCGGCAGGTTATCTTTTAAGGCGGTCAAGACAGCCAATGAATGAAGCAGTATGGCCGGCTGGGTAAAGCGGGTTTGTTTGAGTTTTTCAGCAGGCCCTTCAAACGAAAGCTTAGCAATATCTTCCCCTAACTCATCTGAGGCCAGCTTGTACAAATTCCTGACTTCTTCAAAGTTGTTATGCAGGTCACTAGCCATACCGACGTACTGCGAAGCCTGACCGGGAAACATTAAAACAGTTTTGCTCATATTACCACTTTACTAATGTAGCGCCCCAGATTAAGCCGCCGCCGAAAGCCACCATAACTACATAATCACCATCTTTTATGCGGCCTTCGCGGTTGGCTTCATCTAAAGCCAGCGGTACCGAAGCGGCCGAGGTGTTGCCGTATTTGGCGATATTTAGAAAGACTTTATCCATACTTATTTTTATTCTCTTAGCCAGAGATTCTATAATTCTGATATTCGCCTGATGCGGCACCACTATAGAAATATCGTCAACTGTCAGTCCGGCGTCATTAATTACTTTAAGAGTCGCGTTGCTCATCTCTTTGACAGCGATTTTGAAAATGTCGGAACCATTCATCATAATTTTGTCAGTGCCGTTAAAATCGAAACTTTCGGAATAAGGATTGGCTGCCCCGCCTACTTCGGACCATAACAGTTTTAAGTAGCGGCCGTCGGACTTTATAAATGAATTAATAATGCCCCGGTCACCTTCTTCGGCGGAAACAACAACCGCCCCGGCTCCGTCGCCAAAAATAACACAGGTATTGCGGTCTTTGTAATTGGTAAAAGTTGATAGTTTTTCAACTCCGATAACCAGAGCTTTTTTGATATTTCCATTTTCTATATATGAACTGGCGATGGACAGGGCGTTAATAAAACCGGTGCAGGCGGCAACTACATCAAAAGCTGCGGCATTATTTAGCCCCATTTTTTGCTGTACGACACAGGCAGCCGATGGCAGACGATAGTCCGGCGTCACCGTACCCAGAATGATCATTTCAATCTCATCCTTGGCGGTACCGGACATCTCCAGCGCGTTGGTGGCGGCTATTACGGCCAAATCCGAGGTAACCATGCCGTTGGCAATGCGTCGTTCTCTGATGCCGGTCCGGGAAGCAATCCACTCGTCTGAAGTGTCGACTAATTTCTCAAGGTCGGCATTGGTCATCACCTGCGGTGGTGCAAACGACCCTGTTCCGGTTATTCTGGCTCTTATCTTTTTTTCCATCACTAATCCCAAAATGATCCGTCAATAATTTTTCGTGTATATTTTCGACAACTCTTTTAGAAGCCATTTCATAAGCTGTTTTTACAGCACTGCAAATTGCCCGTTTGCCCGATGAACCGTGGCAAATCAGCACATTGCCGTTTACGCCCAAAAGCGGAGCACCGCCAACTTCGGCATAATCAAGCGTTCTGCGCATCCGTCCTAAGAAAGGCCACAGCAGAAAAACACCCAGCCGTGAAAAAAGATTTGTCTGAATCTGTCTTTGTACATGTTTGGTCAGCATCGGCTTGATAGATTCTGTCAGTTTGAGCAAAACGTTTCCGGTAAAACCGTCCGTTACGGCAACATCGATAGTCCCCGATAAAATGTCCCGTCCCTCTATGTTACCGACAAAATTTATGGTCGAATGCTTTAACAGTTCCTGCGTATTAAATATCAGTTCATTGCCCTTGCTGCGCTCTTCGCCTATTGAAACCAGTCCTACTCTGGGGGACTCTAAATTCAGCATTATAGAAGCGTAGACCGAACCCATAACAGCAAACTGGGCCAGATGCTGCGGCTTGTTTTCGGCATTGGCGCCAACATCAAGAACGACCGTAGGCCGGCCGACCGCGGTAGGAAACAAGCTGGCAATAGCCGGACGGCTGACCTGACTCATTCGTCCTAAAGTTAAAAGCGAAGTAGCCATGACCGCGCCGGTATTACCGGGAGAAACAAAAGCACGAGCCTGGCCTTCTTTTACCAGGTTTATGCCGACTTTGATAGAGCTGTCTTTGAGGCGAGCTCCTTCGGTAGCCGACATATCCATCGGAACCTCAGCTTCGGCGTGCTTTATCTCAATATTAGCGGGAACGTCTGTTTGCTGTGCCAGAGTTTTTTCGATTATATCGCGATGGCCGACCAGTATCAGATGCAGCTTATCTCCGATTTGAGCTGCTGCATCCAGCCCGCCTAAAATAATTAGCTCAGCACCAGCATCTGCTCCCATAACATCAAGAACAACCGACTGCTTCTTTCTATCTGTCATGAAGCGGTATTCTCCATGCTATAGAGTGACTCTATGGCTAATTTCTATGTCTCGCTTCCGGCGATTACCTGACGGCCGTTATAAAAGCCGCAGTTGGGGCAGATATGATGCGGCAGCCGGGCGTGATGACACTGCGGGCAGTCTATCGGTACCGGCAATGTAATTTTCCAGTGGGTGCGGCGTCTTTTGCCGCGGGCTCTTGAATGTCTTCGTTTGGGAAGTGGCATATCTTACAAGTTTCTGTTAAAAGTTTACAATTTCTAAAGCAGATTTCTTAACTCTGCAAACTGATTTTTAGCATTATCATTATAGCAGTTACACTGCTTTTTATTTCTGTTTCCGCCGCAAACCGGACAAAAGCCGCGGCAGTTTTCTGAACAAATTGGTTTCATGCTAACTGCAAGTATTACAGCCTGTCTGAGGATCTCCCACAAATCGGCGCGTAAATCGTTATCATAATAAACATAATCTTCATCATCAATTATGTTTTCTTCTTTAGCTCTGCTGCGACCTTCGGGTGCGATTATAAAATCGATATTAGTAGCAAGCTGCTGTTCGAATAACTTTGTACAGCGGGCGCATTCCAGCTCTGCTGTCGCTTCCAGTTCGCCCTGGCAGAAATACTCATCATCAGCCTGCTGCACATTCAGCTTTAGTTTCAGGTTCTTAATAACCCGAATGTTAGCTGTGCCTGTTACAGTTCTGACAGTCTCATCAGTTATTTCTGTCTGATAAGGAAAGGCTTCACAATGCTTAAGGTCCAATATCATAGTTTGTAAGACTAACCTGTCAGGGGCTGAATGTCAAGGATAAAACGGGCATTCAAGCCGTTTGGGGACATAGGCTTAAGGCTCTAAATCGAGCCTGAATTTTGGGCGCTAAACTCTTTGGCTAATGGGTCTCTTTATAAATCCTGACTCTGTTGGCGGCCCTTCGGGCGGCTTCTTTGGCTTCGGGAGTGCTGGTCTCACCGGCTTTCTCTTTGTCCTGCAAGGCCTTGAGAGCTCGCTCCAGGGCTGTCTGGGCTCTGTCTATATCTAT
>JADFLZ010000364.1 GCA_022564135.1 Candidatus Zixiibacteriota bacterium | reverse complement strand
CCAATATGTCAGATATCCACGCCGCGCTTGGGATTGGTGAGCTGAAAAATTTTGAAAAGAATCAGCAAAAAAGAGCCAGGCTGGCAGGCAGGTATCTGCAAAACCTAATTCAGCTTTCAGATTTTATCAAACTGCCGCCGGTAGCAAATAATATTTGTCATTCCTGGCATCTGTTTATTATTCAGCTGAATCTCGACAGCTTAAAAATCGACCGTAATAAAGTTATAGCCGAAATGTCAAAGCTCGGGGTCCAGTGCGGTGTGCATTATCAGCCGATATTCGAGCTTTCTTACTACCGCCAGGCACTAAACTTAAAAGCGAGTGATTTCCCCAATACAGCCAGAGCCGGAAAAGCAGTAGTCAGCCTGCCTCTTCACACGCTCTTAAAAAAATCTGATATTGACCATGTCTGTGAGTGCCTGTCTCATGTTTTAAGCCGCAGCCGGCGCTAAATTCTCTTTAACATCGCTATTGTTTAATCTGTAATTATCTTGTATTAGTTAAGTATGCCGGCAAATTTACCACCCCAGTTTTACGAGCTCGACAGAGAATTTAAGGCCGAAAAAGATACGCGCGAAAAGCTGCGTATGGCCCAGGAACTGCTGCGCATGATGCCCAAGCATAAAGGCACGGATAAACTTCAGGCCGAATTCAAATCCAAAATTTCCAAACTTAAAAAACAGATAGAGACCCCCGGCAGCGGCGTTCACGGAGCGCGTCAGGTTGAAGCCTTTGACCATATTGTCAAAGAAGGGGCCGGGCAGTTTATACTTATCGGAGCGCCAAACTCGGGCAAATCGTCACTTCTGGATTCTCTGACTCATGCCAAACCGCTGGTGGCCGATTATCCCTACACTACCCGTGAGCCGATGACCGGCATGATAGCCTTCGACACCGTGCAGCTGCAGCTGATAGACACACCGCCAATTTCGCCTGATTCGTACGAGAACTATCTGGGCGGTCTAATCCGCAACGCCGATATCACTGTGATCGTAGCCGATCTGTCGGCAGAGAAAATGATAGATGATCTGAAATTCATAATCGATAAACTCCAAGAAAAAAGAATTGTCTTAAAAGCAAAAGCGTCTGAGAAATCCGACGACCCGCGCATTGTCTGTAAGAAAGCTTTTGTCTGCGCTCACAAATTTTACGAAGATGAGAGTCATCATAAGCTAAAGGACTTAGAAGAACTGTTTCCGCATTTTGCCATGGTGGCTACTTCTATTCTCGACGACGACAGCCTCGATGCTTTTAAGATGACCGCTTTTGAATCTCTGGGCGTGATGCGGGTTTACACCAAGCGGGCCGGGCATGAACCGGATTACAAAGACCCGCTCATATTGCATCTGGGGGGGACAGTCGAGGAGGCCGCCAACGAGCTTCACAAGGACTTCGCCCGCAAACTTAAATTTGCAAAAGTCTGGGGCGAAGGCAAATACCAAGGCCAGAAAGTACACAAGGATTTTGTGCTGGAAGACAAAGATATTCTGGAATTCCATATCTGATTTTGATTCCTTAAAATCTACTGCGCAATTATGCGCTTGACTTGAGAGCAGCTTAAGCCAAGATTTAGTCTATGCAGTTTCCCTTAAAATATGATTATCGGGATATCCTGAGCGCTCCGGCTTCGGCGCTGGCCGCCAAACGTATTTTGGTGATGACGCTCTTTTTGTGTGCGGCATTAGCCTTGTACGACCTGTTTTGTTACGCCGCGCTGGCAATCGATGGTGAAAAAATAGGGCGGGCTTTTGCTGTTTACGGTTTTTTCCCGTTTGAAAATTTCAGTTTTGACAGCTTAGCCGCTGCAGTTCTCTATTGGCTCGGTTGTGCCATAGCTATTCTGGCAGTAATGACCGGCATGACAGCGGTGGCCGCGTTTGAAATTGAAGCTATTCGCGGTTATCCCTTTTTAGGCATCAGAAAGTCGATTGGCTTTGCGCTTGACAGATTCAAGCAGCTCTTATTGTCAGAGATTTCGATAATTGCCTTTGTGCTGGTGATAGTTCTCTTGATATTTATCTATGGCTTAATTGGCCGCATTCCGTTTATCGGCGAGTGGATTTACACAGTGTTTTTTGTCCTGCCCGGTTTTGTCATAGCTATCTTAACCGTTTTTATTCTGCTGGTTTTTATTATATCCGTGCTGCTTTTACCGGCAGTAGCGGCGGCCAATCGATCCGGCGAAACATTTGACTCTATTTTAGAAACATTTTCGACTATTATCCGCCAGCCTGCTCGCTGGATTTTCTATACGCTAATATCCGCAGCAGCGGCCAAAGTTTTCGGCTTTGTATATGCTTATTTTGCTTTTCGGGCGGTGCAGTTTTTGACCTGGTCAAGTTCGCTGGGCGGCGGAGACAATATCACCCATCTGGTCAAGAGCGGTGTTAATCATCTGCCGGTCAAATCCGATGTCGCCGTCTATACGTTTAACATCTTTGAGGGAATAGACTGGGGCATAAATGTCGCTGCCTGGTCACGCGGCAGTTCTGCCGACAGCGCGGTTTCGTACTTTATGGCGTTTATGCTCTTCGTAATTTTTGCTTCGATTTTCGGCTATATGCTCTCAGTTATTGCCACAGCGCAGGCGCGGGCGGTAGTGATTATCCGCAAACTCAAAGACGACTATAGCATCGCCGACGAAAAGCCGCTGTTCTATAAAGAGGAGCATGTCAACCCGAAAGTGGAAGAACAACCGGAGATTGGCAAGTCGTAACCTTAGATTCAGTTTAGTTCCCCCATGCAAACAATCCGCTCGATAACTAAAATGCCGAAGGTCTCGAGGCAGTTAGCTGCCAGAGGCAAGACGATCGCACTCGTGCCGACTATGGGAAATCTGCACGAGGGGCATCTTTCGCTTGTTAAGAGAGCCAAGAAAACTGCTGATGTTGTCATCGTTTCTATTTTCGTCAACCCCAAACAGTTTGGACCCAAAGAAGATTACAAGAAGTACCCGCGCGATGAAAAAAACGATATTGCCAAAATCAAAAAAGCCGGCGGAGATATTGTCTTTATACCCAAAGCGACCCAAATCTACCCGGATGATTTTCAGACTTTTGTG
>JADFLZ010000363.1 GCA_022564135.1 Candidatus Zixiibacteriota bacterium | reverse complement strand
CATACCTTAGATGAAGCACAAGCTGCTTCCGGCACCGGGACCGGAAGTTTTGCCGCCGGCTGTGCAATAGTAACACTGAGCAGTGATGGTTTAGAGCTATCCGTTGAAGTTACCCATGATGTCGAAACTACTAATGACGGTCACATCCATAAGGGAGCACCAGGGATACCCGGACCTATTATCTTCCCGTTTACCAACGCCAACAGCCCGATAAGTGAACTATGGGCATTGGACACTAACGATATCAAAGACCTATTTCTGGGCGACCTCTATGTCAACCTTCATTCCTCTTTGTTCCCATCGGGTGAAATTAGAGGACAAATTGAAAGACAGGACTTGCTCTTTATTTCAGAAATTAATGAAGGACAGGCTGATGGTGGAGCTGGTACAGGCAGTCCGGCTACTGGATTCGGAGTTTTTACACTCAGTGCAGATCAAAGACATTTGAGCTCATATGTCGAGCATGACGTCGCGACTACTAATGATGCTCATATCCACCGTGGAGCGATTGCAGTTCCGGGACCAATTGTTTTTCCATATTCCAGTTTCACAAGTCCCATCATTGAAACGTTTGACGACCTCTCATTCTCTGACGTTTCAGATCTTCTAGATGAGGAATTATATATAAATATTCATTCCGATTCATTTCCCTCAGGAGAAATCCGCGGTCAGATCGAAAAGAGACTGGTACAGTATAGTTTTGACCTGAGTGATACTCTCGCCAACGACTGTGCCGGAACAAATACCGGTGCTTCCGGAAAAGCTACGACGACCCTTAAACCTGGCGCAAAAGAAATGACTGTTGAAGTTACCCATAATGTGGCAATGCCTATTAATTCGCATATTCACCGCGGATTCCAATGTGTAACCGGACCATTCATATTTCCATTTTCAGGCTTTACCAGTCCTATTAAGGAAATTTGGTACCTGTCAACGGCCGATGTCATAGACCTGCTGCAAGGCGAGCTATATGTTAATATCCACTCAAATCCATTCCCTGCGGGTGAAATTAGAGGACAATTAGGCTCCTGCTGTCAGGGCAATAGAGGTGATATAAATGGAGACGGAACGGATTCCAATATTCTTGACCTGACATTTATTGTCGATTTCATATTCAGAGGAGGTGACCCTGCTGATTGCTCAAATGAAGCTGACTTTAACGGCGACGGTACTCCCTCCAACATTTTAGACCTTACTTTTATCGTAGATTTCATATTCAGAGGCGGACCTCCCACTGGCCCCTGCTAAAAAATAGCTACGAGAGCTTAGAAATATATCGATCTAAACTTAATGAAAGCAGCCTCTGCGTTTAAATCTGCAGAGGCTGCTTTCTTTAGTCAGCGTGATTTGACATAGAATTTAAATCAGTTAACTTGGAGCCGAAAGTTACTGCAAACTACCAACCGGAGTTACTCGCCTTGAACTTAAATAAATTTATTTTGCTGACTGTATTACTGGCTATTTTCTTTGTTACTTCTCTTCAGACATTTGCCAACGACAATATCAATAATTTTGATCCCAAAAGTTATAATTCCGTTGTGGTACATCAGGTTCAAGCACAAGCCGAACTGCCCTTTATTTTGGACTCTGTTTGGGCATATCAGTTCGGCTCTACTGACGGCAGCGACTGCTGGGGATATATTGCTCCAGACGGCCAGCAGTATGCAATCATGGGCATATCTACAGGTCTTGTATTCGTCAATGTTACTACTCTGCAAATAGTAGATACCTTAACCGGAACCGGCTGCCTTTGGCAGGATATGGCGACTATGGGACATTATTGCTATCTCGTTTCAGAATGCGGCGCCGGGCTTAGAGTAATCGACTTGCAGTATCTTCCTGACAGCGTTCATCTTGTCGGAATCTTTCCAACTTCCGATGCTGGCACCTATTCTTCACATAACCTCGCCATAGATACTGTCCAGGGATACATCTACCTTGAAGGTACAGGCGGATTCAGTGATAATATCTACATCCATGATTTATCAAATCCCGAAGTTCCCGTTTACGTCAATTCATTCGGATTTAGCTCTTCACAGATTCATGACATATACGCCTATAATGATACTGTCTACGTGGCCGAAGGTTCAGCGCATACTTTTTCAATTTATGATGCTTCCGACAAAAGCAACCCCCGTAAAATCTCTTTTGTAAAAATTACCGATGGCGGCTATGTACATAATATCTGGCCGACTGATGACAGAAAGCACGTCGTTACTACTGAAGAAACCGTAGGAAAAACAGTCAAAATTTGGGATATGCAGGACTTTCATGATGTCAAACTTGTAGGAGAATACCTGGCTCCTAATAATTATGCCCATAATGTGCATGTACTTGGCAATTATATTTACCTGTCTCATTATAGTTCGGGTACAAGAATTGTAGATATTAGCATACCCAGCTGTCCCCGGGAAGTGGCCTTTTTTGATGCTCCATCAGACAACATCTGGGGAACGTTCCCATTTACTAAAGACAGTTTAGTTTTTTCATCTGACTTAAACGGTACACTTTACATTTTTAAGTTAAGGCAGAATCCGGACTATATTTTCGATGACCCTGATAGCGACGGTATAGAATCAGTTTGCGATAACTGTCCGGCGGTCGCCAACGTTTCTCAAGCAGACTCAGACACTGACAATATTGGTGATATCTGTGATAACTGCCCCGATGATGCCAACAGCCTGCAGCAGGACAGTGATGGTGACGGCGTTGGTGATGCCTGCGACGCTTGCCCCGGTTTTGATGACTCTATTGATGCTGATTCTGACGGCGTTCCCGATGCCTGTGATGTTTGCCCTGGCTTTGATGATAATCTGGATAGTGATAATGATGGTGTCCCCGATGGCTGCGATATCTGTCCGGGAAGCGACGACAATCTTGACAGTGATTCCGACGGCGTTCCCGACGGCTGTGACAGCTGCCCCGGCTTTGACGATAACGCCGACATAGACGGTGACGGCATAGCTGATGCTTGCGATGGCTGCCCGGATATCGCTAACCCCACTCAAACTGACAGCGATAGTGATGGCCTGCAAGACGCTTGCGACAATTGCCCGACTTCGTCAAATGCCACT
>JADFLZ010000034.1 GCA_022564135.1 Candidatus Zixiibacteriota bacterium | reverse complement strand
TTGGCCAGATCAGAATTATATTGTCTGGTAAAGCGGTCGACTTGAATGTCGCCGTCGATTCCAAAGGGAAACTGGGTCAAGAGCAGATACCTGGTGGCATCGGCGCCAAATTCTTTGACCATATCAATCGGGTCGATTTTCTTACCGAGCGATTTCGACATTTTTTCACCGTCGACAGTAAAAAAGCCGTGCAGAAAAACAGTGTCAGGAATTTTAACCCCGGCCGCCAGCAGCATGGCCGGCCAGTAAAGGCAATGAAATTTGAGAATATCTTTAGCCATCAGATGGACCACCTCAGCGCCGTTCCACCATTTATCAAAACTTTCCTGATCGTCGGCATAACCAATCGCTGAAACATAGTTAGTCAGAGCATCAACCCAGACATAGGCCAGCTGCGAATCATCAAATGAAAGCGGGATGCCCCACTTTACTTTTTCTCGGGACAGCGAAAAGTCGCCGATATCCTGTTCAATCAGACCGAGCACTTCGCGCCGGCGCTCTTCGGGGAGTATCAGGAATTCATTTGATTTGATTCTTCGCTTAATCTCAGGCAGGTAGGCCGAAAGCCTGAAAAAATAGTTCTTCTCTTTTATAAGCTCGGCTTTTCGGTTATGCAGCGGACAGATGCCGTCAACCAGATCTTTTTCGGTCATAAATTTTTCGCAGCCGGTGCAGTAGGGACCTTCGTAATAATCCGAATATACCGCTTCCTGTCCGTCATCGGTTTTGGCCTGGCGCATGGCATCAAGTATTTTCCAGACCGCTTTTTTGTGCCGCTCTGAGGTTGTCCGTATAAAGTAACTATAATTTATTAAGAGACTTTCCCAGGCTTTCTTAAAATGATCAACTGTTCTGTCGCAAAATTCTATTTCAGAAAGTCCGGCTGCCTGGGCAGCTTCGGCGACTTTGGAACCATGTTCGTCGGTCCCTGTTAAAAAGAAAGCTTCACGCCCGGCCAGAACATGAAATCGCGTCAGGAAATCTGCGGCAACCGTGGTATAGGCGTGGCCGATATGAGGACGGTCATTCACGTAATAAATTGGGGTTGTCACATAAAAGGGATTTGGCAAAGTTCTGTCCTGTCTATTGGTTAATCAGAGTCCGGTTCGTCAAGTTTCTTCAGTTCTTCTTCGCTGGTCGGTTCATTTTGCTTACTCTCATCAAATGCAGATAGGGCAGGAACAGGGATTGAGCTCTCTACTGTCTCCTGACGGTCTTCAGCTTTATTGATTTCGTCTGCGCTCACACGGAAGACTTCTCCCTCGGCGTTCTTGATAATGGCTTCCTCTCGGAAATAATCTACCCGCTCTAAAAATCCCTCACCTTTTACTGTTGAGACAAATTTGCCCGGGTGAGGAAATTTACTCTTCGTCTGCTTATAAATATCTACTTCGTATTTGAGACAACACAGCAGTCTGCCGCAGTTACCTGATAATTTCGAGGGATTGAGCGGCAAGTCCTGAACGCGCGCATCCTGAGTAGAAATAGGCGTAAACCCGGTCAAGAATGAGGAGCAGCACTGCTCTTTACCACAGATTCCGTAGCCGCCAATACGCCTGGCTTCGTCCCTGACGCCAATCTGTCTCATTTCTATTCTCGTTTTATATTCTGAAGCAAGCTCTTTGACCAAAGCTCTGAAATCTACTCTCTGGTCGGCAGTAAAAAATACTGTCATTTTGTTGCCGTCAAATTGAATTTCAACATCCACTACTTTCATGACCAGGCCATGCCGGCGGATTATCCGGATAACTTCTTTTTTGTACCTGGCCTCTTGTTCCTGTATTTCTTTGATTCTGGCAATGTCTTCTTCTGAAGCAGGACGAAGTATCGAGCGCGGCCGGGAGCTGGTTTTTATATTAGCGTCGCTGCCGATCTGCTGTTTAACTATTCCGGAATCTTCCCCACGTTCGGCCTGAATGATGACATTGTCATTTCTGTTTATGTCATGATAGTATTTATTAAAGAAATACTCTTTCCGATGCCCCTTAAACTCTATTAAAAATAAATCTGCCATTATTCCCTATTAGCTTTAGCTTTCGCCTCTTAATTTGCTGCCACGCCTATATGCGACTTTAGTTTCAAGGTCAGCGAAGTGAGCGCTCCCTGAATATGACTGTTGCGTCTCAAATCCTCAAGCGTATTCTTGATATCATCGGCCATACTGGCAGCTGCTTCACTCCCTTTGATGCGGCCGGAAAGTCTTTTGATATCACTGGTGAAATCGGTATTGATTAGTTCGTTTTCATCGCCAATTACGGAGTAATTGACACAATCACGAAGCAGCGACTGCCACAGGCTGAGCAAACTGTCAATGCCGCCCCTGTTTCGCAAATCAAGCATTTCATTTATATGAGAAACAGTCTGATACGGTGATTCCTCAAGCAATGATTTGAAAAGAAGCAGCCCGACTCCCCGCTCTGTAGCCTCCCCCTGCTCATCTATCAATTCGATTGCTCTGCCCGGCGAATAATCGCTTATCCGGCTAAGCAGCTCGGCCCGGCTGTCGCTTAAGTCGTAGGCGGTCTGCAGATATTCTTCAGCCGCCTCTTTGGGAACGCGGTTTATCCGTATTTTCTGTGAACGTGACTGAATAGTCGGCAAAAGAGCCTCGGGTCTTCGGGAAATCAAAATCAAAACCGTCCTAGGCGGCGGCTCTTCGATAAGTTTAAGAAGTGCGTCAGCAGAAGCTTCTCGCATTTTTTCCATTTCATAAAAAATTGCCACTCTGGTAATATCGTGACTGCTCCTGAGTGACAGGCTCCTGCGAATTTCTCTGGCAGTTTCGATAGGGATATTTCTCGATTTAGCCGATGAAATAATACTGAACGGTTCAGCCCGTTTTGACTCCAGAATTTGAATTGTCAGCTCTGCCGCCTGGTCAGCGTTTTTATGAGGCGAAAGAGGCAGGGCAAAATAGAGACCTTCAAAATTCAGCGAGAAAATGCGGTAACAGTAGCCGCATTTGCCGCAAGGGGCAGCATGAGAGCCGCCGCTGTCCTGCAAATCTTCGCAGTTCAGTAGAGCTGCAAAAGAGATTGCCAGCGCCCAGCGGCCACAGCCTTCGGGACCATGAAACAGGTAAGTCGAGGCTACGCGGTTGTTCTTAAATGACCTGGATAAAATCTGCCAGGCTTTGGGCTGAAATTTTTCTATATCAAAATGCGTCAATTGAAATCCACTCTATCGGGTCCAGAGGTTCACGTCCTTTGCGAAGCTCAAATTTTATCAGTCCGTCGGGACCGGCTTCTCCAAGTTTGGTGCCTCCTGCCAAGAGTTCTCCGCTCACTACTTCTGCCCGGACAATACCAGCATAGGTTGTAAAATAAATACCATCATGATCTATAATAACAAAATTACCGTAGCCACGCAAATCACCAACATAGGCTACAGAACCGGCGGCTATACTATAAACCGGTTGACCGGCTCTGCCCTGGATGCTTATTCCGGGTGAAAAAGACTTAAGATTAGTCGTTTTGTCCACCGATTTGCCAAACTGTACCGTAATCTCTCCGCTAAACGGAGAGCGAAGCTGTCCTTTCAGGCTGGCAAAAAATGAAGGCTCATCGGAGCGCTTGCGAACGCCTCTCTGACGTCTCTCTTTTTCCAGCCTGACCAGAATCATTTCCATCTCTCTGGCAGCCTGCTCCAGAGTTATCAGGCGATCTGACTCTTCTGTCTTTTTGCGGCGGAGTTTCTGGAGTTCTTTTTGCTGCCTGCTTTTTTTGCTCCTCTCCAGAGAAGTCGCCGTTTCTTTAGACTGTTTGAGTCTTCTGACCTTGCTGCGTTCACCTTTGAGCTGCTTTTTTTGTTCGATTGTCTGATTTAAAAAATCGCTGACTTTGGTCAGGTTGTCCGCTTCATAACTGGCAAAAGCCGAAAGCAGAGTTATGCGCCTTTCTAAATTTGTCTCTTTGTTGGGGTCAAGCCAGCCGGTATCCGTAAGCTGTCTGGTGGTAAAATAAAACTGTCTTATATTTCCTAAGTAACGTTTTATGTCTCGATTGAGCATCACCTGTAAATTCTCTAATTTTTTTTGGGCATTTCTTACATTTTTCTGCAGCAGGTTCAGCTCGTTATTTAATCTGCGGACTACTTTCTTGTTGGATTCGATGCGCTGGTCAAATTTGGAGATTTTCCTGTGAACAGCTGATTCTTCTTTTTTGAGAAGATTTAATTTGTTGCGGCTGTCTTCAACTTCCTTTTGAATCTCATTTAAGCCTTGGCGCTGTTTCAGAATGTCTTTTTTAGAGGCCGCCTGAAGGGGTGATATAAAAGCTGACAGTAATAAGAGTAATATCAGATTTTTGCTTAAGCTGCCGGCGGCTTTCATTATTTAAGCAGCTTTCTGACGCCTACAAATCCGCTCAATATTCCCAGCGCTCCCATAGCCAGACAAAAGAGAACTATCTCTTCCATGGTAGGCATAATAATCTCAAGCTGCCTGAAAGCAATACGATTATAAAAATAGATAATCGTCCCCCAGCCTAAGGCAGCCGAAACAGAACCCATCAGAAAACCTTCCAATAAGAATGGCATCGCCAGAAACATCCTGCCTGCCCCCAATAGACGCATCTGAGTAAAGCCGACTGCTCTGGCGCGCGTCATTAGCCTGACGCTGTTACCAAAAGTAATCAGAGTTGTCAGCATAATCAGTCCGCCCAGCGCCAGCCCGATTTTTAACACTATAGAGCGGGTAAATTCTGCCTTTTGCAGCCATTGGCGGCTGTACTCGACTTTATCTATGTTTGGCAGACTTATAATTTCGCTTTCTATTTTTTCCATTTTCGAGACAGTTAAATAGCCCGGCTCAAAACCCAGAATATAAGAGCGCGGCAGCGGATTGTTATTGTCATAACCAATCAGCAGATCAGTGCCTACCAGAGTGGCCAGCTCCCTGCGGGCCATTTCTTTTGAGACCAGCTGAATGGCGTTTATACCCTCAATTTCAGTCAGGTCGCTTGATAACAGCGCCGCCGATGAATCGGTCAGTGATTCAGAAAGATATGCGTGCATTTGTAAATCAGAAAGCAGTGATGAATAAAATCTGTCGGAAGTATCGGCGCTTATCCAGAAAATATCAAACAGCAAGAATAACAGCGTTAATGACAGCAGCGAGCCCAGCGAAGTCCCCGGGTTGCGATAGATATTTCGCAGCAGCTCTTTTAGGATATAGTTAATTCTGGTCAGACTACCCCCCCTCCCTTGAGCTGATAAAAATCTGAGTTAGGAATTTGTTTGGTGCCCGGTTCCGAGGTCAGTATTATCATCGACCTGCCTGAAAAAGAAGCCCGGACTAAAAATTCGGACAAGCGGCTGAAAGTCTTGCTGTCAAGTCCGGCCGAAGGTTCATCGATTATGAGCAGCGGCTGATTGGCAATAGAAGCCCTGGCAAACTGTACCAGTGTCCGCTCTACTCTGGTCAGCTTTTCCGGCAGTTCCGCAGACTGTTTTATCAGAGAAAATTCAGTCAGCATTTTTAAGAGCCGTTCTTTGCGGATTTTACTTCTTTCGCCTGTTATCACCAGCGGGTAGGCTATGTTTTCAGCAACTGTCAGCGACGGTATCAGCTCAAACATGCCGCCAATGCCGCCTATTTTCCGGCGTATTTTGTTTAGTTTCATCTTTGATGATCTGCCGATATTCTCCCCAAATAGTTCAACCGAGCCCGAACTCGGTTTCTGCAGCCCCAAGAGAAGATTTATGAGACTGGTCTTGCCCGAACCGGGCGGACCGTATACCACCGCAGACCGGCCCTGTGTAAGTTTGAAATCCAGATTTTTAAATATCTGCTTTCTGCGGTCAGATTTGAGATATACGTTATTTATCTCTATTACCAGTGATTTATCCATAGGCAAAATTCTTCGATAACTGCTCATTTGACATCAAAGTTAAGCCGATTATCTTACTTATATGTAATTTCTTAAAACTTATACAGGTTGGGATAGTAAAAAGATAAAGCGATGGAAACAATTAAAACGATAATCAGCAGATTTCTGCTTTTGCCGGCTGCTTTGGCTGTTTTTAGTGCAGCCGCTTATGCTCAGGACTGGCAGCTTATAGAATTCCCCTCTTATGACCACCTGACTGATGTAGTAATGACAACCTCCGACAGCGGTCTGGTGGTAACTGCCAGCGGCTACTGTTTCAGAACCTCTGATAGAGGTAAAAGTTGGCAGAAGTCTGAAATTATCAAAAACATCCGCATAGAATCACTTTATTTCGAAGACAGCCAAAACGGCTGGGCCTGCGGACATCTCGGCTCTATTTTTAAAACCAGCGACGGCGGCGCCAGCTGGACTGATGTTTCTTTTGACGATATAGGTGCCATCTTTTTTGATATTGAAATGAAAGACGCTTTCACCGGCGTTGCAGTGGGCATGCGGCCGTTAGAAACAAACAACTTTAACGGAATTGCTGTGAGAACAGTGGACGGCGGCAAAAACTGGGAGGAATTCGAAGCCTCGGGACTGGCCTATAGTGAGATTAAGCAAAGCAGGACAAAAAATAAAATGTATTTTATGGCCATGGGGCGGCTGAACATATCAAATGACGCCGGCAAATCGTGGCAGTCTGTGGCCACTATCGAGGGCACCCCGGCCAGAACATTTTCTATGTACGGCTCCACGGGCATTATGGCCGGACCCAAAGGGACTTGCGGCTATTCCAATGACAGCGGTAAAACCTGGTATATCAAAGAGCAGGATAAAGAAAAATCTTTTTTGAGCTCAATCTTATTAAACAGTCAATATGGATATATTGCCGGCAGCAAAGGGGCTATGATGGTGACATTTGACGGCGGCATCAATTGGACTGAAGAAAAAACACCGCTCGAACTAACTATACTGGATATGTGGTATGTCGACAGCTACCTTTTTGCAGTCGGCAGCGACGGCCTCATAATGTACAAAGAGATCAGAGATAAAAAACCCGAATAAAAACTCGACTAGTCTGTCAGCTAGTCTTTCAGCTAGTCTTTCATTGACGCCAGGAATTTGGCATTGGAATTTGTCTTTTTCATTCTGTCTACCAGAAACTCCATGGCTTCGATCGGATTCATTTCCGCTAAGAACTTTCTCAATATATAGATTTTTGCGAGAGTATCATCCGGCATCAGCAGTTCTTCTTTACGGGTCGAGGAACGATTTATATCCATGGCCGGGAATATCCTGCGGTCCGACAGGCGGCGGTCAAGCACCAGTTCCATATTACCAGTCCCCTTAAACTCTTCAAAAATGACTTCATCCATACGTGAACCGGTTTCAATGAGCGCCGTGGCAATGATAGTCAACGAACCGCCTCCTTCAATATTACGGGCCGCTCCAAAAAAACGTTTTGGTTTGTGTAAGGCATTGGAATCCACACCTCCGGAGAGAATCTTGCCGGAGTGAGGCACTACCGAGTTATGCGCTCTGGCCAGTCTGGTTATGGAATCAAGCAGAATAACGACATCATGCCCGTGCTCGGTTAATCGTTTTGATTTCTCCAGTACCATATTGGCCACCTGCACGTGTCTGTCTGCCGGTTCATCAAAAGTCGATGAAACCACTTCGCCGCGCACCGACCGGCGCATATCAGTTACTTCTTCGGGACGTTCGTCTATCAAAAGTACAATAAGCTTAACCTCCGGATGATTAGTAGTAATTGCCTGAGCAATCTTCTGAAGAATTATAGTTTTACCGGCTTTGGGAGGGGACGTTATCAAAGCACGCTGACCTTTACCGATCGGGCACATCAGATCGATTATACGGGTGGTCAATTCTTCGGGACCCAGCTCCAGGCGAAACGGTTCTTCCGGATAGAGCGGTGTTAAATTGTCAAAAAATGTTTTATGTTTGGCGGCATCGGGGTCTTCATAATTGACCGATTCGATTTTGAGAAGAGCAAAATAACGTTCGCTATCTTTTGGCGGTCGCACCTGTCCGGAGATTATGTCACCTGTTCTGAGGTCAAACCTCTTGATTTGTGAGGGTGAGACATAAATATCATCCTGTCCCGGCAGATAATTATAATCAGGCGAGCGCAAAAATCCGTAGCCTTCATCAAGAATTTCCAGTACACCTTCGGCCAGAATAGTACTGTCCGAGGCCGTGCCGGCCTCCATAATTTTGTAAATTAGCTCTTGTTTTCTCAGACCTGAAACACCCGGAATATCCAGATCCTCGGACATCTTCAGAAGGTCGGCTATCGTTTTAGTTTTTAGTTCCGCTATTTCCATTGTTATAACCTGCTATTATAATGTTATTAATTATCTTTTAACCTGCCAGCGCCTCGTCGGCCAGTTCTTCTATCGGGGCATCTCCCCAGAGTCTTTCCAGAGAGTAAAATTGTCTGGTGGGCTCTTTGAAGACATGAACTATCACGTCTATATAATCAAGCAGCACCCAGTTTCCTTCTACCATTCCTTCCACATGCATTGGCCTTTCGCCTGCTTCTTTCAGTCCTTCTATAATAGATTGGGCGATAGCTTTGACATGAATGTCAGCTTCACCTGAAACTATCAAAAAGTAATCACAAACTGAAGATATTTCTTTCAGCTTTAATATGCGAACGTCAAAACCCTTTTTCTCCAGAGCCAGACGACCGGCCATTCGGACCAGTTCCAGAGGCAAATTCTTTTTCAAACTGCTAAATCAAATCTCCTTAGTTTTTCCATTAATAACTACCGGCAAATCCTCTCCCAATACCAGAGTTACTGTCGGTGACATATCTTTATCAATTGGTGCTCTATAGACAACTTTAGAATTATCAATTCCTATTTTTTCAGCAACCATTTCAGCTATTTTTGTATTCTTCTGGCGGGATATCACCAAACTTTTGTGCAATAAGCGGCCATCAAGCGCTTCCATAGCAACAACAGCTATGGCCAGATCTCCGCCCCTGTAGTCTGTCAATTTACTGGCAACAATTTCAGCGTTTAACAGATTCCCTTGGGCATAAACTATTTCAACATCGGCCCGGTTTGCCGGAACCTGCTTCTCTACGGTAATGCCTGACGTCAGCTTTATCAAGAACGATATCTCATAAATCGAATATGCCGCAGCCAGTATAAGCACCAGATAACCGGCATATCTAAGTTTACGCAGAACTGCCTTAACTCTCCTGGGATTTGAAAGTTTGCCTGGTTGAAATATATTTATCTTATTTGACATTGACTGTTTATAAAAGTGGGGAAAGGGGGCGAATCGGGAAACAAAAAAATTCTATTATTATTTTAGCTCTTTACCTGCTGGAGAACAACCCCCTTCGGTAGTAGTTAGGATTGTAATAGGGATTACCCATGTACTGCTGATATGAAATACTCATCTGAAACTTCTTAGATGGATGATAGTCAAGTGTGAAGCCGGGCAGAAAAGTTGTATTGCTGGTCTTGCCACCAGTCCAAAGCGAGCTGGGATCGTGGGCAATGCCAAGATTCATATTTAGCGACAGCTTCGAAGATAGCTCATAGAACACATTAGTATTAAAAATCCCCAAAGATGATGAACCTACGCCGCCGGAGAAATAAGTTACCGAATAGCTGTGTGACCATCTGATTCGTGAAAGGTCCAGCAGCGAAAAAGACGTCTCGACCGGAGGAGCCCCGTAACTGTCTCTGGCTATATCAGGCTTTGTCTGAGACTGCTCCACAAACTGAGCCGAAACCGGCAAGGCCAAAAGGACAAGTACTAATATTGTGAATATGTTTTTCATAACTGAATTCTCTATAAATCTATGTGGAAATTGTCGTTTAGTCAATATAAAACCCGTTTCATATCATTATCGGCTGCTAAGATAACTTTCAATAGTTAAACGTAATTATGCTCTGAATTGTGTCAAAAAAAATATAGAAATTATGGTTTATTTCGGAATTTCTGCTCTAACTCTTCAAGCTGCTCACTTGAGTTAATTCCGCGGACTTCGTCCGGGTTTTCGGCTTTGACCACCGAAACCTTTAAGCCATTGTCATGCATTAGCTTAATAACGTCGGTCAGGTAGTATTCGCTTTGGGCATTGTCACTTTTGACTTCTTTAAGCCATTTGAAAAGCTGCTGATTATCAAAGCAAAAAGTACCGGAGTTTATCTCTTTGATCGCGAGGATTTCCGGAGAGGCCTCTTTGTGCTCAACTATCGCCTCTAACCGGTCTGTATCTTTTATTCGGACAATTCTGCCATAGCCGCTGGGGTCTTCGAAATCGGCTGATAAGCAGGTCGCCGCCGATTCTGACTGCTGGTGAATTTCAAACAGATTTTCCAAAGTTGCTGCTGATAAAAAGGGAACATCACCCAGCGCCACTAAAGTTGTGCCATCAAAATCCGAGAGAATCTCAGCGGCCATCTGTACCGCGTGGCCGGTGCCGAGCTGCTCACGCTGCCAGACGAACTCGACGGCTGAATCGGCCAGCTCTTTTTGAATTTCTTCACCCTGATGACCTATGACCAGGATAGTTTTATCGAATTTTAGCTTACTTAATTCATCTAAGAGAACTCTTATCATGGGCCGGCCGTTAATCGGATGCAGAACTTTAGCCAGGTCCGATTTCATCCGTTTGCCTTTGCCGGCGGCGAGTATTACGGCTGCCCGTTTAGTTGACATAATTTAAATTATTAAAAGTTAGCTTATTGTCTCTGACTTTTTTCAAAATCAGATTTTGACCGGCCGGTTATTGGCGTCAACATGGACAACCACCGGCTGGTGCCCCTCGGCTTCATCTTTTTCGATAATACCGTAAGCGATTATTATGACGATATCCCCCGGCAGGCCCCTGCGAGCAGCGGCGCCGTTTAAGATAATCTCACCCTTGCCGGCCTCACCGAGAATAATATAGGTCTCAAAGCGTTCGCCATTGGTCACATTACAAATTTGAACCCGCTCGTAAACAGCCATATCAGCCTGTTTGACCAGATCGGAATCTATGGTAATAGAGCCGACATAGCCGGTATCGCCGCCGGTAATGGTCGCCCGGTGGATTTTTGATTTACAAACAGTTATCTGCATAAGACGGGGAATATAGTTAAAGTGAATAGCAAATCAAGCCTAGCCCTGGTTAGAGGGCAACGTACGTTCTTACAAGTCATCCTGAGCGGACATAGTCCCACTTGCTCGTGGGAGCCGAAAGGTGTACCAGGGAGTCAGGACCACGCCACGGAGGCGGGTCCTGACCTACAACAGAATATTCCGTGGGCGGCCGCCAAAGGCGTGCCCTCATCTGCCCCTCTTAAATTGTATCTACCTACAGCCGCATATTATCAATCAGCCGGACATTATGAACACGAACTGCCAGGCTGCAAATAGTCGATTTGGAAGCTTTAGAAACCGGTTTGAGGCTGTCAAATTCTGTAAATGCTATATAGTCAATTTTGGCTTTTGGCGAAGTCGCTTTTATAACCGCCCGCATCTCGCTTTTTAAAGCTCTGACATCTTTGATGCCTGACTTGACCATCTCTCTGGCTGTACCCAGCGCATAATAGAGACAGCAAGCCTGGTGGCGCTGTTCGGCGGTGAAATATCTGTTACGGGAGGACATGGCCAGGCCGTCTTTTTCACGCACAGTCGGCGCGATTACAAATTTTATGGGGTAGCCCAGATCTTTGGTCATCTGCTTTAATACTATCGCCTGTTGAAAATCTTTGGCTCCGAAAACAGCGATATCGGGTCGGGTGATATTAAACAGTTTAGCGACAACCGTAGTCACCCCCCGAAAATGTTCCGGCCGGCTTTTGCCTTCGAGTGTTTT
>JADFLZ010000362.1 GCA_022564135.1 Candidatus Zixiibacteriota bacterium | reverse complement strand
ATAGGCCGTTAACAGATTGCTCAAAGCTGTGGTGTCGCCGGTGTAATTGTAGATGTACGAGAAAACAGAATCTGTGCCTATCGAGGGACCAAGTTCCAGTACGGAATCGATCGTATTTGTGCTGTCTATAAAGAAATATCCGTAGTGGCCGCTTGAAAGTGTTTCCGGAGTGGCGCCCAGACTTGCCAGCGAATCAAAGAACGTTAAAGCGCTGTCTCTTAAAACCGGGTCGTTATAGCCGACCTGCCCCCAAATAGTGTTGACCGGAACTCTGTATAACACCGAACGGACTACGTCCGTCCAGGTGCTGTCGCCGTTTAATATTTCAATTGTTGAATCGGTTAGTATTAGCTGAGCCGGAATTGTCAGGCTGTTGACTGTGATAGGAAAGTCGTAGCTGATATTGGCTAAGACACCCAGACTAACTATGGCCGCAGCCGGCGCGAAACCATCCGGACATAACCTGGGCTTGGATATTTTTGTAAAAGTCAGAGCCAGCGTATTGGAGGTTGTACTCAGATTATATTCTATGAGAAAGTCGGGGCAAGGGAAGATTGAGTCGGTAACGCAGCGGAGCTGCACACTGCGAAGTCCGTTTTCTAAGTTTTCAAAAAGCTCCATGTTGATAACGGTCTTGATGCTGTCAATTTCGGGGCCGATTATGACTTCGCTGGTGTTATCACAGCCGGATGACAAAAGTATAGATATTGACAATATGGTAAATAGAATAACTGTTTTTCGCATTTATAGTCCTGATATTTCTTTCTGTTTATAGTCTCAAACATAGGATTTTGCGCCGTCAAAAACAAGAATTCCCTGTCATTGCGAGGAGCGAAGCGACGAAGCAATCTCATATGATTCAGCGGTGAGATTGCCACGTTCCCGTCCAGGCGGCAACTCGCAATGACGTTTCCAGGCAAAAGCTAAAACAAGGAAAACTTTTCAGTCATCCCCTCGTTTAAATACCTAAATAGCTGTTGGCTCGTCTCTTATTCGGCCTTATAATAGACAAATATTAGAGATATCTAATGTCCAAACTCTTGCTCAAAACAAGGACGAATAAAATGACCAATATGTTAAAAGCTCTGTTTGCTCTATGCCTCGTATTTATCATAGCGACACCGGCATTCTCAGAAATCGCACTGAAAGATTTAACAGCAGGCCAGAAGATCGCCTCATTTGAAACCGAAGCGGTCTATATAAATCAAGACGGCAAACGTATCGGCGCGCGCTTCCGTCATATTCCCAGCCGGTTCGTACTGGATATTTTGCGGATTCAGTCATTGCCACAGGCCTTTATGTGGGTCAACACACCGCCGCCGAGCGACCAGGGGGAGCCGCATACGCTGGAGCATCTGCTTTTGGGGAAAGGAACAAAGGGCCGCTATGTAGCCAGTCTTGAGGAGATGTCGCTGGGCAGCAGCTCGGCCTTTACCCAGCAGATGCGGACCTGTTATCATTTTAATACTTCCGCCGGCAGCGAGACTTTTTTCAATCTGTTTGAAGCCAAACTCGAGGCCATGATTCATCCAAATTATTCCGATGAAGAAATCCGCCGCGAAGTCCGCAATATGGGTGTTGTCGTAAATAACGAGGACGGATCCAAATATTTGGAAGAAAAAGGAACTGTCTATAACGAAATGATCAGTTCTTTTGAGCGACCCTGGGGAAATCTCTATTTCAATCTCTTGAAAAATGTCTATGGCGACGGCCATCCGCTGTCATATTCTGCCGGCGGGCTGCCGGCGGCAATCCGCACCATGCAGCCCGATGATATCAGAAATTTTAGAGAAGCTTATTATCATCTGAATAATATGGGCACGGTTCTCTCAATCGGTGATGAAATTTCACTCGCTAACTGTCTTAGCAGCCTTTCTAAAATTTTTAATAAAATTGAACCTAATTCAAAAGCGGGCATTGATCCGGCTGAGTTTGCTTCCAGCCTGCCCCAGGCCTCGCCTCAAGAACGGGGGAAAATTACAACGGTCGGTTTTCCGCATTCAAATGAAAACGAACCGGGACTGTTAGTTTATGCCTGGCCGCCCGAAAGAGATATGGGTCTGAGCGAAAATCTTTTGTTTAGCTTGTTCGTTGAGAATCTTTCGTCGGGGCAAACCTCAAATTTGTACAAGCGCTTCATTGATTCGCAAGAACGGCTGCTGGATATCGGAGCCAGTTCGACGTTCGGCTGGATTTCTGACCATCCCGGGCAGGCGCTGTTTATCGGCTTTAGTAATGTCAGCCGTGATGCTACCGGCGAAAAGATGATCGATTCGGTGCGTTCGGTTCTTTTAAGTGAGATAGAAATGATTGCCTCGTTTGCTGATAACTCTCCCGAACTGTTTGAGTTCAACGAACGCCTGCGGTCTCTCTCTATCAATAACAAAAGAGAAATAAAAGAGTTTCTTAATTCACCTCCGCGCTTTGGCTATCGCGGAAGCGGTTCAAGGTGGTTTAATCATTTGCAGCTGCTTAAAAATGAAAAAGGATTTGAGCGCGATGTTTCCGGCCGGGCTGCTTTTGCATTTGTTGAGCAGATGCTTGACTCCAAAAAGAATTTCTGGCAGGAATATATTGCAAATTGGAAACTGCTGAGCACCATACCTTTTGGAATAGCCACCCATGCTGACCCGGAACTGCTGAGCGAAAACGAAATCTCGCGAATAAAAAGAATAGATGTTTACGTGACAGAGCTTCAAGAAAAGTACAAGACTGACAGCAAAAAGTCAGCAATTGAAATCTACGAAAAAGAATATGCTAAAAACAGTGCGATAATAGATGCCGAGGCAGCGACTATAGAAATGCCCTCGTTTGTAGAAAATCCGCCACTGACACTTGACGACCAGCTAAATTATTCGGTCGAGAAACTGCCGGGCGGGGGTGACTGTGTTTATTCCCGCTTTGATAATATCTCGAGTACAACCGTTGGACTGGTTTTCGATTTATACTCGGTGCCGGAATCACTATTGGTTTTTCTGCCAGTATTACCGACTGTCATGACACAGATTGGTGTTATCAAAGACGGGCAGCCGATTTCGTTTGATGAAATGAATCAGGCTATAAAGAGAGAAATTCTGGGACTAAA
>JADFLZ010000361.1 GCA_022564135.1 Candidatus Zixiibacteriota bacterium | reverse complement strand
CGGTCAATTTCACGGGCGATGCGCAGGCCTTCTTCCTCGGGCGTGGCGCTGGCGTAAGTACTAAACGAAGCTGTCGATAAAAACAGCAGCAATATTAGCGGTTTCATACTTCTGGTAAGAAACAGATTTTTTGCATTCTTTAACATTATATTATCCTCTTTATTTTTAGTTTTGAGCAGCCAGATTCGAACTTGCTTCTTCGTCTTTACTACTCGGACAACTCGATTTTATAGTTTTTGATCTGTCTAAAACCAGCAAGAGGGCCGGAAGCAGAAAGAAATCCGCAATCAAAGCAAAAGCAATAGTCAGTGCCGCCAGCTGCCCCAATTCTGCGTTGAGTCTGAAAGTCGAGGTCGTCAGCACCAGAAATCCGGCTACCAGCACCACCGTGGTAATAAACAGGGCCCGGCCTACGGTAGTAAAGGCATAGCGTACTGAATCTTCCGGAGAGAGACCTCTTTCTCTCCTGGCTCTCAGATATTTATTTAAAAAGTGCACAGTGTCATCGACCACTATGCCGAGAGTCATACCTACAATCGAGGACTGCGCCATGCCCAGTTCTCCCACCAAAAGCGCCCAGGCACCAAAGCCCAGGACCATCGGTACCATATTCGGAATTACACTTATAAGTCCGTACTTGAAAGAGCACAAAGCTATGATCATGCATAAGGTAATCAAAACAAGGGCAATGCCTGCGCCGTTTATCATGCTCAACACCTGCCTCTTTGACAAATGCGAAAACATCAGAGCCGGACTCGAGGCTGCCGCAAACATTTCTTTGGGCGCATGATCAATTAGCCACTTTTCGCCCTGCTCTGAAAGAGCTATCAGCTCCGCTGAGGGTATATTCTTACAAGTAACAGTCATACGGGTGGATGACTTATCAATACTAATCATATTGTTTAAGTCCAGCCCATAGGGCAGAGACATTTCATATAATAAAGTATACTGGGCAGCCAGATTGCGCTCGTCCGGAATTCGATAGAATGCCGAATCGTCGCCATGCATGTTCATATTCAGCCGTTTCATCACCAATCCGAAATGATTGACATGTACGACATTCGGCAGTGTTTTGTAAAACTCTGCCAGAGAGTCCAGCTTGGCCAGATATGCCGGCTCGGCTATGCCCCCCTCTTCTCCTGAACCGATCGAATGCTCAATCACCATAAAGCCGGTCAGGTGTTCTGAAGCAAAATCGGAGTCAGTACGAAATTGTAAAGTCGTATCAAAAAACTTGACGAATTCATCGTTCAATTTATTTTGCGGAACCATAACCGCTGCAAACATTACGACTACGACTGAACCAACCAGAATCGGACGATGCCTGCTTATTACCCAGTCAGCCAGATTACCGAAGATGTTTGACTTCTGTTCTTTCCGCTTTGAGACTTTTATAGGTAGCAGTGATAATACTGCCGGCAAAAATGATATTGAAAGTAAGAATGCTGCAGTCACTCCCATCGCCGTTATATTGCCCAAATCGCGATAGGGCGGCGAGTCGCTGAAATTGAGACTCAAAAAACCTATGACAGTAGTCAGACTGGTCAAAAATACCGGTGCAAAATTTACCCGCAAACTTTCTATGATAGCATCTTTCCGCGAACGGCCTGATCGCATCTCCTGAAGCATCGTCACCAATATATGGATACTGTCGGCTACTGCCAGGGTCATTATCATAGTCGGTGCCTGCGCCGATGTTGGCGTCAGCTGCATTCCGAACCAGCCGGCCAGACCTACCGCCACTGCCGCAGAAAAAGCGATTAATATTACAGTCGTAATCGTGCCCCAGAACGAACGCAGCAAAATTATCATCAGAAAAATTATCATTAAAAACATCAAAGGAAATACAGTCATCATGTCGCCCTGACCGGAAGTTACAAAAGCGTTATTGATCATGACTATGCCGGTCAGGTAAATTTCTGTTCCCGGATATTTATTTTCTATGCTGTCCGCCAGAGCCAGAGCTGCTGCTGCCGTTGTCGGCACCTCACTTAATAATTTACCCGGTAACTGTATAGTTACATTTATGCCTGCGAATTTGCCGTCGCTCGAAATCAGGCGGTTTTTTAACAGCGGCTCGTTTAAGGCTATCCGTCGCGCCCTGGCCAGCCCGCCGGAATCAATCGCCTCGGCATCTTCAACCAGATCGGCAACTATCAGGTCATCGCCGTCCGCTTCGGAGTGCTGAAAATTGGTGACGCCGTCAACACGAATCGCATATGGAAGCAGCCAGCTTTTTTCTGTAAGTTCTGAAATAATCTTGACCGACTGCGCACTAAAGGGATCGCCATCCGGAACGTCTATCACGAATATGATATTGTCATTGTTAGTGTAGATATTCTGCAGTTCGTCAAAGGCTAAAAGCTGCGGGTTATCTTCTGAGAAAAAGACCCGGTAGTTTGTCGAAAATTCGATGAAACGCACACCCGAGCCGGTCAGCGCAATCAGGGCCAGCAGTCCGACTATAACAAACCAGCGATACTTGAGAATAAACTCACCGTACCTGCCGCCGAAGCCGTTGCCATTTAGATTATTGATTTCCAACTGTTGTTCCTTTCTATTTAGAAAAATCTGATTTCTCTTGAGTCTGGTTCGTTGATAAATTATCAGGTGATCGCTTCGGTCTCTTTGGCTCGAAGCGATTCCAGATAAATGATGAACTGCTCAGTACAGCGATGAAACGTTTTTTCGTCTTTGGAATTTTTGGCCAGTCCGATGGCGCCTTCTATGCTGGCTACCAGAAAACAAGCAACATTGTCAGTATTTACATCAGGTCTGACATATCCGTTTTTGATACCTGCTGAGAAAGCCTCTGAAAGACCGTCCTGCCAGGCTTTGAGAACCGCATTTAGTTTTAAGCGAAAGCCTTCGTCGATTCCTGACATTTCATGAGCCAGATTTGCTACCGGGCAGCCCTTTATGACAGCTTGTTTAGGAGTACTTTTGATTAGTTCGGCCATGCAGTCTATCAGGGCATCGATCGGATTGTCACTTTTATCCAAGGGGTCCAGCCAGCGCTCTTTCATCAGAGGCCGGATTACCTCATCTATTACAGCGTAGCCAAGCTCGGTCTTGCTTTTGAACTG
>JADFLZ010000360.1 GCA_022564135.1 Candidatus Zixiibacteriota bacterium | reverse complement strand
GCCCTTATCAGTGAAGACTGCGCCGGTAGGAAGAACCGATGTAGTCAAAGTAGGGGTGCTTTCTATATCAGTTGCTGAAACTCCAAATGAAAGCAGGATATTCTCTGTGGTCGACTGAGCACCGATAGCAGCAAGAATTGGTAGCTGATTGCCTGCCTCGTTAACTGTAATTGTGACCACTTCCGAATCTACTGCTGTGCTGTCATCTGCAGCATAAAAAGTTATATTGTACGTGCCCGACTGGGTGAAATCTGGTGTCCAGTCAAATACTCCGGTTCCGTCACCGTTGTCGACAAAAGTTGCCCCGGTAGGCAGGTTGGTCGCCGTGAGAGTGGGAGTTGACTCGGCGTCTGTCGCGGACACATTAAAATTAAGATTGTCAGCTTCTGTTATAAATTTGGAGCCGATCGGATCTAAAACCGGAAGCTGGTTGCCGGCGTCAGTGACAGTAATAGTCACAACTTCAAAGTCTGTTGCCGATGAATCATCGGTGGCCGTGAAAGTAACATTATAGGTCCCCGACTGTAAGAAGTCTGGTGTCCAGCTAAACGACCCCGTGCCGTCAAGATTGTCAGTGAAGCTCGCTCCGGTCGGAAGACCCGTGGCGGTCAGTGAAGGAATTGATTCAATATCTGTTGCCGAGACACCAAATGCCAAGTTTACATTCTCGGTCGTAGATTGCGCGCCTATAGCGGCCAGTACAGGTAACTGGTTGCCGGCTTCGATGACTGTAATAGTGACAATTTCGAAGTCAGTCGCGGACGAATCATCGGTGCCCGTAAAGGTGACATTGTAGGTCCCCGACTGTAAGAAGTCCGGCGTCCAGCTGAACGACCCGGTACCGTCAGCGTTGTCCGTGAAACTGGCCCCAGTCGGCAAACCGGTCGCGGTAAGCGATGGAATTGATTCAATGTCTGTCGCTGAAACTCCAAACGTCAATACGACATTCTCCGTTGTCGACTGTGCGCCTATAATAGCTAAGACCGGCGCCTGGTTACCGCCATCATTGACAGTAATAGTGACTATTTCAGAATCAACCGCTGTGCTGTCATCAGTAGCATAGAAAGTAACGTTGTAGCTTCCTGATTGCAGGAAAGTCGGTGTCCAATCGAAGTCCCCTGTCCCGTTGCCGTTATCTATAAAGACCGCACCAGTCGGAAGTGCCGATGTCGTCAGAACTGGAGTGCTTTCAATATCAGTTGCCGAAACTCCGAAACTTAGCAGTACGTTTTCTGTAGTTGACTGGGCACCTATCGGGTTAAGCACCGGGGGAAGGTTGCCAGCATCATTGACTGTGATCGTTACTATTTCAGAATCAACCGCTGAACTATCATCAGTCGCGTAGAAAGTGACGTTGTACGTTCCCGCCTGGGTCAAATCAGGCGTCCAGTCAAATGTGCCAGTACCATTACCATTATCCGTAAAGCTTGCACCTGTCGGTAAAGTCGAAGTTGTTAAAGACGGTGTACTTTCGGCGTCTGTCGCTGACACACCAAAATTGAGATTTACACCCTCATTGGTGGATTGAGCACCTATTGCGGCCAGAATTGGCTGCTGATTACCGGCTTCATTGACTGTAATCGTTACGACTTCTGAATCTATTGATGAAGAGTCATCAGTGGCATAGAAAGTGACATTATATGTGCCGGATTGTAAAAAGTCAGGGGTCCAGTCGAAACTGCCCGTACCATTACCACTATCTACAAAGGTGGCTCCGGCGGGAAGGGATGAAGTCGTTAAAGTCGGAGCTGTGCCATCAGCATCGCTGGCGGTAACTGTAAAGTTAAGATTCTGACCCTCGTCAACCGTCTTATTACCTATCGCTGCCAGTATCGGAGCCTGGTTGACATTGTTAACTGTTATAGCAACTATTTCAGAATCGGTCGCAATACCGTCAGTAGCATAGAATGTCACACTATAGACACCCGATTGAACGAAAGTTGGTGTCCAGTCAAAAGACCCGGTACCATTACCGTTATCCGTAAAGCTTGCACCTGTCGGAAGCGCAGAAGTACTGAGAGTTGGAGTCGTGCCATCGGCATCCGTGGCCGACACTCCAAAATTAAGATTTGCATTTTCATCAACTGATTGAGCACCTATTGCGGCCAGAATTGGCTGCTGGTTACCGGCATCGTTAACAGTGATCGTCACCACTTCACTATCAACCGCTGATGAATCATCGGTGGCATAAAAGGTGACGTTATAGATACCGGCCTGGGTCAAGTCAGGCGTCCAGTCAAATGAGCCGCTGCCGTTACCATTGTCTATAAACGAAGCACCTGTAGGAAGACTCGATGTCGTCAGAACAGGCGTACTCTCTATATCTATAGCCGATACACCGAACGAAAGTAGAACATTTTCTGTAGTAGACTGTGCACCAATTGAAGTCAGAACCGGAAGCTGATTGCCGGCATCATTGACTGTAATCGTGACAACTTCTGAATCTACCGCCGAACTGTCATCGGTGGCATAGAATGTGACATCGTAACTGCCTGATTGTAGGAAATCCGGGGTCCAGTCAAAAGAGCCAGTACCGTTGCCATTATCTATAAAGACTGCACCGGTAGGTAGAGTCGAGGTAGTTAAAGCCGGAGTACTCTCAATATCTGTTGCCGATACGCCGAACGAAAGTAGAACATTTTCTGTAGTAGACTGTGCACCAATTGAAGCAAGAATAGGTGGCTGATTACCGGCATCAGTAACTGTAATCGTAACGATTTCTGAATCTACTGCTGTGCTGTCATCAGTTGCATAGAATGTGACATTGTAACTGCCTGATTGCAAGAAGCCGGGAGTCCAGTCAAAAGAACCGGTACCGTTACCGTTGTCAGTAAAGACTGCACCAGTCGGAAGTGATGATGTAGTCAGAACAGGAGTGCTTTCTATATCCGAAGCTGAAACTCCAAACGAAAGCAGAACATTTTCAGTAGTTGACTGAGCTCCGATTGTTGTAAGTATAGGCAGCTGGTTGCCACCGTCAGTTACTGTTATGGTGACAATTTCAGAATCTACTGCTGTACTGTCATCTGTCGCCTAGAATGTTACATTGTAACTGCCGGATTGTTAATAGTCGGGTGTCCAGTCAAAGTTTCCGGTGCCGTTGCCGTTATCAGTAAAGACT
>JADFLZ010000359.1 GCA_022564135.1 Candidatus Zixiibacteriota bacterium | reverse complement strand
TCTATGACAAGGTTTATCTCAGGATTTTCTTCTTTGATTTTCTCAAATCCCGGAGAATCCAGATACTCAGTGATAACTTTGTTTAAATCCGTCACTGCCATTTCATAGCGCCCTCGGCGGGCAAGGGTGAGCAAGTCTTGAATTACACTGGCGGCATCTCTGGCTGAATTACCTATTTTTTTGATCTGGTCTCTAAACGGACTGTCGTCAGGTAATTTTCTTAAGATTAGTTCAGGATAACCGACCAGAGGGCCAAGCATATTATTGAGGTCATGTGCCACTCCTCCTGCCAGCAGTCCCAATGATTTAATCCTTTCGGCGTTAATAAGTTCTTTCTGAAGTTTTCGCTCATTTTCTTCTATTTTTTTCAGTTTTGAAATATCTTTGCCATAGAAATTGACGTATCCTGAACTGGTAAAGGGCGAGACCACCAGCAAATAAGTTCGCCCTTCGGCGTTCTCAGTTATCTCAGTAATCTCCTGTTTGTCAAGGGCGTAATTAACAATCTCTATCAAATTGCCCGGAAGGTATTCATTGAATTTGCATTTCCAAAACTTTAGAAGCTGTGCGCTTGCCCGGTTGGCATAAATTAAAATCCCTTCGCTGGAGACACGCATAACAGGTTCCGGGCTTTCGTCCGGAAACCTGGCCAGCCCGTAGATTTCTTCTTTGGTTTCAATTTTCTTTCGCTCCATTTCGGAAACCAGGCTCTCGTTTATTCTACGAAGCTCTTCATTTTTCTTGGCAGCTCTTTTCGAAACTTTTTCCACCATTATGTTGAAGCCTCTGACCAGCTCGCTTACTTCATCATTACCGCTGTGCTCCAGCCTGCCGGTATAGTCTCCGACTGCTACTTGTGCCGTTGCCTCTTTCATTTTCTTAAGCGGTTTTATGATGGCTCTGCTTAAACGGACCGACATTAACATTCCAAGTAACATTGCGATGCCGCCAATTATGACGGCGGTCAGCCAGCTGTCTCTCTGCTCGGAATATATCGGTTCCAGAGACCTGGTAATCGAAAGGTACCCAAAAAGAATATCATCAACATAAACAGGCTCAGTTACTGTCAGGTATTCGCTTTCATCGTCTGACAAAGCAGTCTGGGATGAACTTTGTTCAGGTGCGCTTTCTTCCGGAATAGAAACTATTGTAAATCCATTTTCATCTTTGAAAATTATTCTGTCTAATTTCTGCGTAGTTTTTAACCAGGCAGCAACTTCGGAGATAGCTCCAAGATCATTGTTCTCCAGCGCAATACATATTGATCGTGAACTGGATTGACACAATGTCACCATCTCAGTATGCATAGAATTCATTAAGCTGTTGTTCAGTCTGTAGGTATAGATGCACACCCCTGTTAGAGTCAGAGAAGTAACCAGGATGACACTTATGGCCAGGATTCTGAACTGAAGTGAATTAATTCCTGCTAAAAACTTTTGTGATTTTGTATGGTTGGGCTCTATCAAAACTTGTTTTTGATCCGTGTTTAGTCGTCTTCTTTTTTTAGCTGTTTTAAACCGTCGACAGTTATCGTCTTAACTAATACGGGCAGTGAATCTGCTGCTGAAACGAATCCGATCGCTTCGGGGTTTTCACTTACAAATTCAATCACCTTTTTTACAGTAGCAAAGCTTTCGGGAGGATCCGCTTTTCCGGTAAAAATGTTCTTAAGCCAAATCTGCTGGTACTCTCTTGTAGTCACTTCCAGAACTGATGATAGCCAGAATTCCTGAAGGCTGGAGCCTGTCTTAAGAGTTGCTTTCAGAATGATCTCTCTGTTATCCCAGTAATTGATTTTGCCAAGATAGATTCTTTTTAATTCAACGCTGGAAATATCATGAATCTCGTTTTCCGAATTGACAATCACCACAACCGAACTATCTGTTTCTGTCTCAGCCTTTTTCTCACTTGCCAGCGCCGAATAAGATGAGAGGCTTCCTCCAACTAATAGCATCGCGATAAGCCAGGCGATTTTCTTGTTTAGCATAGCTTCCATTAAAATGCCACCGCTAACGATGAAATGAACATGCGGAAATCGTCTTTCAGGTTGTCACCGAATTCATGAAAATGAATTTCCGATTTCAAGAAAGTTTTTTGATCAAGGGCCAAATTCATGCCAACTGTTAGCACTGTTTCAAGATCATCACCGCTTTTGTTGTCAGGATCGAACAGGTCAAACCGAACAACTGGTGTAAACTTGTTTCGAATAGTGTATTCACACTGAATATAGCCGCCTAATTTATTAATATAGAGACCGGTATTGTTTCCGGTTTCCAGACGAAATAAGGCGCCTTCGCTCTCAACCTTAAACTGATTGAACCAGAACCTCAAACTTCCGGAATATGCCGCTTCCCTGGTATTCAGACCATTTTCGTTGTTCCTGTCCCGGTAGGCAGTTGCCGTAAACTGAACTGTTCTGTCAACATCAAGAATTGAAAACGAAGCACCAACGCCCTTGTTAGCATTGTCGTCTATTTCATAAGGATTATTTCCGCGACCATTCGTCAGGAACAATGAATATTCGCTCTCCCATTTGTCACTTGAGAAAGCGCCGTTTAGCATGACCCCCAGACTGAATTTTGAAAAGAGACGTCCTCTGGAACCATGTTTGCCATACAATGATGACGGCAGTATCGTAGTTGTGTAAGCAGGAGTCGCGTCGTGAATTATATTATAGTTTCCAAAGGGAGTTAAAAACTTACCGGCGCGTAACTTGAATTTGCTCGAAAATGCATATTCGAACCAGCCCCTCTCAAGCTTTATTCCGCCTACAGCCCTGTCGTCTTCAAAATCCGGCCCGTGTTCCCATTCTATTTCTCCAAAAACTATTGACTTGTGAGATACATGGTATTTGCTGATGACATTGAAGTGACGAAGGTCAAATGTTCCACGTCTACTGGAAGCATTCTTATTGGAAACTTCGTATTCCAAAGTAAAATAGCCGTTAAAAATGGGGGCCTTTGTTTCAGAATACACATCTGGCGTTAATAAAATGCCCGAACAAACAAAGCCCAGAAATATTAAATACAAATTCAAATGCCTTGGAAGCCTTGCCAACCGTTGCCATCTCATAGCTGCATTCCTCTGTTTAGATTTCGAGTAACTCAAACCTGATATGCTAAAGAGACA
>JADFLZ010000358.1 GCA_022564135.1 Candidatus Zixiibacteriota bacterium | reverse complement strand
CCTTATGTTCAGCTGCAATCTTTTCGACCCCCATTGAGGCATTGACCGGTACTGCTATTTTTTTCACCTGGTGAAGTTTCAAAAACAGCTCAGTAACTATTAATAGCAAGAGCTGGTCGTCTATCGGCAGACCGTCGCCATCGACTACTTTTATTTTTTCCGCGGCAGGGTTTATTACAAATCCGATATCGGCATTTAAAGATTTTACGATCGAAGAAACTTGTGCCGTTGAAGCCAGAAACGACATCTCGGCGCCGCCGGCAAGCTCCCGGCTGGGATTGAGCGAGGCATTCAGTTCGACTGCTGAAACCCCCAGCTCAGAAAATATCGCCGGGAAAATCTGAGTTGAGGCGCCGTTAGAATGATCTATGACGATTTTCACTCCGGCTTTTTTAATAACATCTTTTTTTATGTGCGACATAAATTCGCGGCGGTAATCTTCGAGTAAGAATTTTGGTCTGTTCAGGCGGCCGATTTTATCAAGCGTGACGCGCTGGTAATCTTCGCCAATATACAGCCTTTCTACTTTCTTTAATTTTGATGGCGGCATATCCAGTCCGTCGCCGTCAAAAAAGATAATGTCTATCAGCCGGTAGTCGAGCGGGTTGTGACGGAAATAAATTCCGGCCGAATAGCTGCCGTTGTGCAGACAATAACGCACCACCGGAATGGGCAGCATTTCTAAATCGTCAGCGGTAACTCCGGCCGCCAGAATCCCTGAGAGCATGCCTCTTTTTAACAGGCGTGAAGCGTCCGAGGCATCACGGCTGGTTACCAGTGAACTGCCTTCACCTAAAAACGCCCCGAAAGCAGAGCCTATTTTTACTGCCATCTCCGGAGTGATCTCAGTCAGGGCCAGACCGGTAATTTTAGAATCCGTAAAAAGTTCCCGGTTCCATTTTTCTCCCCAGACCATTGAGCTTGAAACAACAGCGCCATCATCGACACTCTTGCCCGGCCAGATTTTGCAGTTGGCTTTGACCGTGGCCGAATCTCCGATAGTGCATTCGTCGGAGACGACGACGTTATCAAGTAGCTGTACATTTTGTCCGAGTTTGGAGTTGCTGCAGACTATCGCTTCGGTCATCGATGTTTCGGCGCCGATTTTTGTATTTTCCCAGATGATACTTTTTTTAATAAGTGCGCCTGCGCCAATTTCTGTATTGGCGCCGATTACACAGTTTTCAAGTTTAGCTGATTCCGATATTTGAACGCCTCTAGCTATGAACACTTTTCCTTTGATAGAAATCTTCTCAGGAACTTTTGCCCGTTTGTCGTAATAGAGTGTGCCGCCGGAGTATTCTTTGCTTTCATAAACTGAAATTTCAGCCGAGGGCTTGTCATCGAAAATGTCATAGTGCACCTGACGGTACTCGTCGATATTGCCGACATCGCGCCAGTAGCCATCTGAAATGCGGCCGTACAGTTTCATTTTATTTGAGAGCATTTTAGGATAGAGGTCCTGCGAAAAATCAAAATTTGTTTTCTTCGGAATCATATTGATTACAGCCGGCTCCAGAATGTAGATGCCGGTATTGATAGTATCAGAAAAAGCCTCGCTCCAGGTTGGTTTTTCTAAAAATCTGACTATTTGATCGTCTTCATCTGTGATAACAATACCGTAAGCCAGCGGATTGTCCAGACGGGTCAGAAGAATAGTCGCCTCAGCCTTTTTATCCTGGTGCCACTTTATAGCCTGACCTAAATCAAAATTTGTAATCAAGTCTCCTGATATTACAATTACCGGTTTACTGCTATCCTCCAGCGCAAAGGCAACGGCGCCGGCAGTGCCATAATCTTCTTCGGGTTTGACGTACGACATATTGACGCCAAATTTGCTGCCATCTCCGAAATGTTCTCTTATGGCGTCTGACTGGAAATAGAGCAGCGCTGTAATATCGGTCAGGCCGTGCCTGGCCAGCAGCGAAACAACGTGTTCCATCATTGGTCTGTTTAGAACAGGCACCATTGGCTTCGGTCTATTAATTGTAAGCGGCCTGAGTCTGGTCCCAAAACCTCCGGCCATAACAATCGCTTTCATTTTCAGTTAGGTCCCTTCATATATCCTAAGTCGACCAATTTCGATTTGACATCATTAAAATCATTATAATCCAGATACTCAATGCTATTGTCATTGCAATAGATTTTGAGGTCTTTTTTGGCAAAAAGAATATCGGCTGCTTTGGCAGCACAGACATCGGAATAGCCGTCGCCTACAAATACAATATCAAATTTGCCCGGGTGCTGTTTTTTTAAGTCCTCCAGCCTTTCTTCCTTGCAGCTGCCGCAACTCTGGCACTTGCGATTGTCATAAGGAAACTCTATAGAAACCCCGCCGTTTTCAAATATCGCCTTATTGCTGATAGCTTTTATTCCGGCCAGATCATATTTATCCAAAAGAAACTTTATGTAAAAATCCAGTCCGTCTGAAATAATAGTCAGAGAAATTTTCTGTTCCCGGCAGCTTTTAACAAACTCAGGAAAAGCTCTGTCCAGTTTGAAATCTTCAAGAAACTTTAAGGCCTGCTCTTTACTGGTTTTTACCAGAGCCGCTTCGCGAAGCAGGCACTCCCGGGTCGACATCTCCCCCGATTTCCAGGCCGGCAGCAGCTCATCGTTTTTGCCGCCGGAAAAGTGATGAAAAAAACTGTAGCCAACATCGCGCTCTGAAATTGTACCGTCAAAATCTACCGCTATCAGACATTTTTTTTCTGTCATGATAGACTCACTCCCAGATAAATGGCGACAGCAAGAATCATCATAAAGGCATAGCTCCAGATCATAAAAGTTTTGTTGTTACTGCTCTTAAACTGCATAGCAAAAACTACCAGTCTGCCTACGGTCAATATCATAAACAAAATCACAGACCAAAGGCTTATTTTTTGTGCAATAGGATTTTCCAGAAAAAGCAGTGCGGATATTATTATGCTCAGCGACAGCGCCAGATACCAGAAAGATAACTGATACTTATGCAGCCAGTCATTTTTTTGCAGTCTGTCCATCATAATAATGACTCCAAAGCGCTGCTTAACAACTTGTAGGCAGTAAACAGCATCACAATCAGAAATACAATCTTTACAGCCAGCGGTTTGGCCAGTGTACCAAGTTTGCCGCCAATCATGCCGCCGATAACAA
>JADFLZ010000357.1 GCA_022564135.1 Candidatus Zixiibacteriota bacterium | reverse complement strand
TGGTAGCGGTAGAGAGTCCCCTAAAAAAGGCATCGCGGCTCTGAACCTGAAAATTATAATTAATCAGGTCAGCAATATTGCCCGAAGCTGATAATCTAATAGCCGTTCCGACATTTTTGCGAACATCGGTGACCCGCAACTCATCCAGCCAGACCTCTCCATCAACCGGATCTTTAAACGTGCTAACCAAACCTGCTGAGAAAAAGAGGATTTCATTCAGGTTTGGGTCCCCGAACACGCGATATTTATCATTAGAAATATCTACAGACTTGTTTCTTTGTTCTCTCGGAATAAGCTTTTGAACGGAGTCCTTAAAGGCGGTGACTTCATCAAAATCCAATAAAACCCAGTTGCGTTCGTCCCATCGCGGATAGAGTTTGGTGTGAAACTCATAGAAGTTTTCAGAATTTGTGCCCAATCTGAAGAAAAAGACAATACTGTCTTGAGTGTCGGTTGTCAGGCTGTCGTCAATGCCGCCATATACATACATGCGCATCTTGCCATAGCCGGAATAGCGGTCGACAGTAAACAGATTTTTTGTAGCAAAGCAAGTGTCCCCCTTCTGCAAAATCGGAAAGCCTAACAGAAGTCCGCCTCTTGGCTCTGCCACATTGGTGGTCGGGTCGACATATTGTTCAACCCCGGGTGGAGGATTGTCTCTGAACTCTACATTGTCTTCTTCACTTATCTGGGCTACCAAAAACGATGTTTTCAGAGTGTCGTCAAGCAGGAGATTACTTTGTACGATAATTACCGAATCCTGCCAGTTGGATTGTACAAAATACCAATTGGCGACTTCGACTGTATCTTCCAGAGTATCGCCCAGTGCGCTTTCAAACCATATTCTTACATGACTGATATTGGCCCAATCGGGGGTAATGTTACCTTGTATTGAATATAAATCCGGCGCTATTGATTGCGGTTCTAATATCGGTATGCGATATGTATTAAATTGCCTGCTCTCTGCTGCGGTCGGCGGCCAGGCAGTATTTGGAACCAGAAAGGGAGTGTTTTCGAGATCAACTACAAACGAGAAATAGGAATTTAAGTCTTTGAACCCTTGCGGAGAGAGAGCTTCTTCGTCAGGAATGCCCAGATATTCGGCATCCCGGATGTTGCCTTCTGTTCCGTTGAGCCAGCGATAATAACTTTTGGGATCGCTCTCCCAGTCTATCGCATCGCAAATTCCCTGGTCGATATAAGGACACTTGCCTTCCCCCCGGAAGTAGAAGTTATCTCCGGCCGGGTCACCATCTGTCCCCCAAAACCTGCTGGCAGAGTCCGGTTCAGGATCTGCGATTAAATCTAAGCCCAAATCATCTTCTTCCTCTAGGAACCCGTTTCCATCAAGGTCTTCTGTGTCGGCCAGTCCGTCGCCGTCGACGTCTTCGCTTATAGAGCCAAAATCAAAATGCAGTTTTCCTTTTATTCCTCTGGCACGAAATTCAAACAATTGTAAGCGGTCTGCGTCAATTCTTCCTCTAAAATACCGCGTAATTCCTGCCCATGATCTGGTCAGGCTGTCTGCATTAATCGGGTCAGGTTTGAAAATCAGCCGCAAAGTTCTGATACTCTGCCTCCTATTTACATCACGGTCATAAACATCTTCCACTCGGGTTACATCCCCCCCCAAAGTCGGAGTATGCCATAATAGTCTTCCCCGGGTATAACTGGCAATACTATCTTTTACCTGCACCGGGAGAGCCGAATGTCTCCAGGCTGTTCTGGAAGTTGACAAAGACAGTTGTTCGATGGCAGCTTCAAAGTCATCTACAAACGCTTCACCCCCGACGTTCGGATTCGGATATGAGCGCGCCACTTCTCCGGAAATTGACAGAGCAGATGGCACAGAGGTTTCAATCAGGGGAAGAGCATTAGCGGCCTTGGTCAAGAAGTTGGGGTGGAGCTTCAGAGAGGCATCAAAATCGATAACCGCCATCTTTGATGTTTCCTGTCCAACCCTTGGTTTCCTATTTTGTGCTTTATCAGATTTATAAAGAAGGGTTGCGCCGAACTGAAGATTCTTGCTCCATTCGTACTCTGCCCGAAATCCCAGCAGGGATTTCTTTTGAATGGCCAAAAAACCTGTATATTCAAAATCTATCACAAGTTCCGCATTGGGGTCAACTGCTTCGTCTGAAAGCAACGTAATCTGACCGAAGTCATAGTTTATGTTGTAATCTTCGCCTTTTTTCAGAAGTCTGCCGTTAAGGGTCAGCCGCTCGGAATTTTCGATTATGTTTGGCCTGTTCAGCCGGATAATTGAACTTCTTATCTTGGTAGCAATTTGTATAAAATATTTGCTGGCTTCTAAACGACTTGTTCTTGAAACATAGTTGTACAGGTCCGGGGCTTTATCGTCTAAAGGGACAGTAGAATTACCATTCGCATCGACGAAAACGGTGTCGGAGTTGAACGGTTCTCGTGACGGAAAAATTAGCAGTCCCCAGTCGCTTCTCCAGATTTCTGAGCGGTCGTCAACTTTGCCGTTGGAAACTTTTTCACTCAACGTATATTGGTCGAGTCCGAGTATCTCTATATATGGCTGTGATCCGTTATCCGTATCCTGATAATCCAGACTTGAGGTTGTATTTTCCCGTTTGGAAAGACCCTTAAAAACTCTTATATTAAGATCTTCAATATTAGCTCCCCTCTGGCGAAGGTCATAGACGTTTCTCCACATTAGTTTCCAGGTCGCAAAGCTTGGCAGCGGATTGTCTGATTTGATAAGTTTTAAGTTTAGAGTGTCAACATTGTTAATTTCGCCAAATTTGATAATTGAACCGTTCCGTTCAATTTCCATGTATACTGCCAGCGCCCGGCTATTCAGCCTCCGGGAGTTAAATACTACATAGTAAATTCCTTTTTGAATATCCTGCTCATAAGTGAATTCAGTTCCATAATTGAGCTGATTTACTCCATACTGAGGTCTAAAATCTTCCGCAGCAGCAGCATTTGGAAACTGAGGTTTGACGTTCATTACAGCAGGAATGGTGCTGCTTTGATTTTTTTGGTTGGTTTCTTGCTCATAGACAAAGAGCTTTATTATTTTGTCACCGGGCAATAATTCTTGATCAAAAAATACGGTGTTATTGGCCGTGTCTAACAACGAAACAGGGTCAAGTCCCAGATCAAAA
>JADFLZ010000356.1 GCA_022564135.1 Candidatus Zixiibacteriota bacterium | reverse complement strand
CCACTGCGAGCAACTGCGTTGAGCAGCACGAATTCCTACCAAGACCAACCAGCGCTTGGCTCCTTCTGATGTTTACCTATGCGCTGTTCATCCCGAATTCGGCCTATCGAGCCGCTGGGATTATCGGCGGTATGGCGGCCGCGCCTATTGTGATCGTCTCAATTCTCTGGGCGACGAACACGGCATGCGAGCATTGGTTAGCGGAAAATCGAACCTTTTTTGTAGAGATGACCCTTCTCATGGGCATCACCGCCCTCGTCGCAGTCGTCGGTGTCCATACGATTGGCACACTCCGTGCCCAGGCGTTCGAGGCAAAACAGCTTGGGCAGTATCGTCTGCGCGAACTGATCGGTGCCGGCGGGATGGGGGAAGTTTATCTGGCTGAGGATTCTCAGCTTGATTACAAAGTTGCACTCAAATTTCTTTCGGTTCACCTCAGTCAGGACGAAACCAGCCGAGCTCGTTTCACTCGTGAGGCCAAAGCTGCCGCCAAACTTGACCATCCCAATATAGTACCGGTCCACGAACTTGGAGAGTTTCAGGGTAGGCCGTTTTTTGCCATGACTTATATAGAGGGACAGTCGCTTCGTGAAGTTATAAAACAGGGCAAGCTGACAGTATCTGGAGCCATTGACCTGTGCATGCAAATATGCGAGGGATTAAATGAAGCCCACACCGCAGGTGTCGTACATCGTGATATCAAACCGGGCAACATCATTATCGATACAAAAAACAAGCCTCGCATCTTAGATTTTGGCCTGGCGACCGTATCAGGAGAAGAGAAACTGACCAAGACCGGCTCGACTCTTGGTACTGTCGGCTATATGTCGCCGGAGCAGATAACGGGGAAAGATGTTGACCATCGTTCTGATATTTTTTCAATCGGTGTGATTCTATATGAGATGCTGACCAGTCGCCGTCCGTTTGAGGGAGACAACGATGCGGCGGTCGTCAAAGCAATCACCGATGCTACCCCAGAACCAGTCTCGCGATTTAAGTCAGGCGTATCAGGCGAGCTTCAGCAGGTCGTAGATAAAGCCTTATCCAAAGACCCTTCGCTTCGCTACCAGCACGCCGACGGGATGCTGTCTGACCTGAAGAGGCTCAAAGCAGAACCGGTGCCTACGCCTCCAAGAAAGATCGTTTTGTGGGTTGCTACGGCAGTAGTGGCGCTAGCAGCTGGTTATTTCATTTATGACCAATATATACGGACTGACCCCGTGGCCGAAAAAGGCTGGGACAACTCAATCGCAGTTTTGCCCTTGAGAGACTTTAGCTCAAGCCAGGACCAGGAATATTTCTCAGATGGCATGACCGATGCCATTATCGGCAAACTCTCAGGCATTAAAAATCTAAAAGTAATTTCTATGACCTCGGTGATGCGCTACAAGAATACTGATAGAGACTTAAAAAAGATTGGTCATGATTTGCAGGTTAACACTATTCTTGAAGGAAGCATACAACTTGAGGGCGACAGGCTTCGTGTTCGGGTACAATTGATAAATGTAGCAGATGACGCACACTTATGGTCGCAAACATATAACCGTCAACTTGAAAGCATCTTTGATATTCAGGATGATATCTCCCGTGCGATTGTTGACGCCATGAGGGTCGAGCTCGTCAGTGGGGACACGATAGCCATTGCCCGCCGCTATACACAGAACATCGAAGCGTATAGTTTTTATATGCGCGGCCGACATCTGTGGGCCAAGCGAACAGAAGGCGATATAAGGAAGGCGATTGAATACTACCAGAAAGCGATTGAGCTGGACTCCTATTATGCTCTGGCCTACTCAGGTCTGGCTGATGCCTGGTCAGTCCTACCCGGTTATCTTGATGTGGCCGGAACTGTGACTCAAACAGAAGCTACTGTGAAAGCCAAAGAGGCGGCAGAAATTGCCATTGGTCTTGATGAAGGTCTGGCTGAAGCCCACGCCTCGCTGGGACTGATTTTCCGGTACGAGTCGAACCTGAAAGAAGCTGAGCGGGAATTCTGGCGCGCTATTGAGCTTAATCCCGGATATTTCTGGGCGCACTTCTGGTACTCTCAGCTATTACAGGATATGGCCAGGTACCCGGACCAAATCCGTGAGGAAGATATTGCCTTTGAGTTGAATCCGATGTCAATTACTCTCATTGCCAACAGGGCCTTGAGAAAGCGCCAGTCCTACGAATGGCAGGAAGCGGAAGAACTATACCAGCGCCTGATCGAAATCGAGCCCAATCGAACTCTATCTTATATTACCTATGCTAACTTTTTGGCGAAAGGCATGGATAGAAATGAGGACGCTATCAGGCAATGTTCTCTGGCGGTCCAGATAGACAAGCAAGCATATAACGATTTTGCCTATATCTATGAGTGGATTGGTGATTTTGACAAGGCTATCTGGGCAGCCAACATGTACCTTGAATCAACCCCGGATAAGCACAATGCCTATGATACCCGGGGCGAAATCTATGCCTTAAACGGCATGCTCGACAGCGCTGTTGCCTCTTTCAAAAAAGCTCTGGAGCTAAAGCCGGACTTTGTGTCCAGTCTCTGGCAACTGGGAAATGTTTACATGTTCAGGCAGGAGTATGCCAAAGCAGAAAGCCTGTACCAGGTTGTGGCTTCTCATCCTGACAAGTACACCCGGGCGGATGGAAGACTTTACCTGACACAGATACCCTTGCATCAGGGCAAGCTAAGAAAGGGACTCCGCATGCTGGCTGAACTTAAGGATAAAGCGATTGCTGAATCTGTCAAGGACTGGCATCTGGCATACGGTAATTTCAAGAGAGGATACATTTACCTGGGACTTCTTAACGACCAGAAATCTGCCATCGCTGAACATGAGAAAGTAATAGGAATTATGAAAGACATCAATCCGAATAGCTGGATGGTTTCTTTCGCGAGGGGTAACATTGCCAATAGCTATGCTCAGAGTGGCGATATGAGAAGGGCAGATGAATTAATGGCGGAGCTCAAAAGGGATATCGACAGGTACGGACCATTAGCAATTTCTAATTATCAAATATCGACTGTTACGCTGGAAATGGAAAAGGGTAACTATGATAATGCCGCTGTCCAATTCCAGAAGGCATTCAAGTCAACTCCCCTGTTTTTTTTACGCGAATTACTTGGCCGAAGTTACCTCG
>JADFLZ010000355.1 GCA_022564135.1 Candidatus Zixiibacteriota bacterium | reverse complement strand
CATACCTGTGCCTTGGTCGTGTCGCCATATAATATCTGATACTCGACAGCCCATGACTCAAAGCCAATACCCCAACCGCACAACTCGACCTCGATACGATCCTTTTGTATGTCCACACCGGCAGTCAAAACGACAACACCGTGCGGGATATTATGCTCATACACTTCACGCAACGACTCGAACAAACTCAAATGGTCAATATCGTCGCCGGATTCTTCCCAGGTTTCACCCAGGCTGGTATTAACCCATGCCCTGAGAGTGTCGGGCCTCGGCTTTGCCTCTAAAAATGCCTCGACAACTTCCTGAAAAGTGGACCAGGGACTATATAATTCGTTGATATGAAACCCGGCAATAGCACTATCCGGGTTATCCGCTACCCACTCGCCATTAATAAGCATATCGTGCTTGTCTTTATCTGTAATCCTGTGGGCGCAATGCTCGCATTCATACCTGGTCGTTTCGGGTAGTGCTTTCTTGTTCTCGTCCTTGTCCCATTTGACTTGCGCCCATACCAGCTTTTGAAATGTGCCGCACTCAGGACAGGGAACGTGGAAGTGTCGCTGATCGCTCATTTCATAAGACGCCTCTATGCGCGATATCCCCGTGACTGTGGGAGTTGATATCTCAAACGACTTCCGGTTCCAAAATGTCTTTGACCGCTTGCGTCCTAATGTGACTGGATCTCCTTCGGTCCCGGCACTGGATGGAAACCTGTCAACTTCGTCAAATATGGTGACTCGCACCGGGCGCATAGCCAAACCAGCGGGGCTATTAGCTCCAGTGATGGTGATATGACCGCCAGGAAACGTCTTATGTAATAGGGTATTTCCAGAATCCCTGGATTTAACATCAGTCACCCGATCCTTTAATACCGGGGTATCCCGAAGCATGGGTGCCAATCGGTCTTTGCTGAGTGCTAATCCCATTTCCACAGTCGGTTGTACTACCAAAATTGGCGATGGGTCTTGATCGATGTAGTAGCCGATAGCATTCAAGCTGCATTCGGTGCCGCCAGTCTGTGCAGACTTCATTAAAACCACACGCTCAATCGTGCTATCTGACAAGGCGTCCATAATGCCTTTTAAATATGGCGCTCTACTTGTTCGCCACCTTCCCGGCTCCGCGCTTGACTCCGGGCTTAACCTTCTGTTTTGGTCGGCCCACTCGCTTAGACTCAATGTCGGTGGCAATCTCCACGACCTTTGTGTCGAGTCCAATGTAGTCTGTTGGTTTGAGTTCAGCGAGTTCTGACACGCAATCATGCAATTCAGCCCTTATCATTTCTACCGCTTTGGGTATGGTTTTGACCCCGAACACAACCGGACCTAATTTGTTCGGCAACGACATCAGCCTGGCTACACAGTCACCGATATAACCGGACCAGCACTTTGTCACCATGTTGACATCGACTAATTCACCGAGCGCGATGTGATATTCAAGCTCGGCTTTGTTGGCTCTGAACTTATCTAGCCGGGCTTTCTCTGCCTGGGCAGACAGGACATCGGACCCCTGAACATAACTCTCACGCCACTGCACTACGTCGGGCAGATAAGACAATCGGGCTTTGCCTCTGCTCTCGTCAAGAACAGGCATCCCGTGACCTTGCCACGTCCCTATAGTGTCTGTTGTTTTGCCGTATATCTGGGCGATCTGGGAGCGAGTAACAACCAAAGCATCGTATTTTTCTTGTTCACTCGACACTCATCTGCTCCGATACCCGTGGGGTACTATAGAAACCTCGGTAACTAGGGGATAAGCGGGCTTTCGAATTACCTGCACTTCCTCAAGTCCCAGAAGTACCTTTTTTATCCACAGGCTCACCGTGCAGTCAACATAGCGCGAGCCAGACTCTTTTCAAAGTTTGGCTTGAACCGCTTCTTAACAGCGCGCTCTATGATCCTATGGAATGGATACCGTGGCTTGTATGTGGCCTGGTCAGTCAATATAGCTATCAGTTTGACTTTCCTTTTACCACTGGGCTTGAATACTCCTAGAGTGCCACCTGCTTTAGCAAAGAAGTAACCCTTCTTGATTAATCCACTGCGCCTGCCGGGTATGTTGCCGTACTTATTCAACCGGGCCGTTCGACTAGGCACTGCGATCTTCTTACCAGTTGCGCTTCTAGTACCGCCTAGCACCTGGTACTTCATGTACTCCCAGACAAAGGCTTTGAAGCCTACAATTGCAATCAGGCGCGTCTTCTTAGCCTTGACAATAAAAAGCCCTCGCTTGGTGGCAGGTGTTGGCCTATCGATAAAGCGTGGCATTGCCTTGACTGCTAATTTCTTGGCCTGGAAAGCCGTGTCATTCAACGCTATTGCTGTGGCAAATGGGATCTGCTTGCGCTGTAGTCGGCTCAGTGACCGGGTGAGCTTCTTAACATCAAACTTGACTGATATCTCCATAGCCATTATCCGATATTATAATATGTGGTTTCCCCGCACATATCACACCGGCGCATATATTGGCCCTGGTCCGACATCGGCTTGAACCCGGTCTTTCGAGGCTCATAGAATAGCCTGCCGCCACAGCAACAAACAAGGTCATCGTGGCTTTCATACACCACCGCTTTTAAATACTTAGTGCCGTCGATAACATGCGCCGCCGTCACGTTAGACTATATTTCCCTTGACGATCTCGGCATCGTAAAACCAGCTCTCATCGTTGGTATCCTCGACCTTGACCTCTAGCCGTACCTTTCCAACTGACAATGCAGTAGTCAACGACGAGGCGACTATTAACGATACCAGGGACGTTGACCATACTGCGCCAGCGTCACCGGTGAGCATTGTAAATGGCCCGGCTAATAGAGTCGCCCGGTCATAGCTGACAATCGCAGCCTTAACAGTTGTATTGTTTGGTATATTGAAAGTCGCACCGTCTTTTTTTAACTGCAACAACTCGCTAATGCCATTTTCGGTAATAATTATAAGCACTGATCAGACTCCTGCTTGTCTTTTATATTGGCACTATGCGTCAAATCAATATCGCTCGATAATGCAACAGTCGCCCGGTGCGCTATGTGGGGCGGGCAGACGATAATCGGCCCACCAATACCTAACACTGGAAGACTAACCTCTGAAAGCGATTGTATGTCGTCAGCAAGCAGGGTATGAACTTGACCGACTATTGGCGCGGTCA
>JADFLZ010000354.1 GCA_022564135.1 Candidatus Zixiibacteriota bacterium | reverse complement strand
TAAGCAAGTATTCACCTTAGCTTTTGGATCAGCTGATATCTGTGGTGACAGCTTCGGTGGTGGTAGCTTATTTATTGTATACTTTTTCAAGCGAGGTTTCAACAAAACTAAATACGGAATACTTGTATGTTACGGTGCCGTTTGTAGTCTACGGAATTTTCCGATATCTTTATCTGATTCACTATGAAGAAAAAGGCGGCTCTCCCACAAAAGTCTTGATTGGCGATAAACCTTTAATGCTGGATGTAATCTTATGGTTAGCTACGGTAATAATTATCTTATATTTGATATAAAATTGAAGAAATTTGTATTAATAAGTTTTCTGCTTCTCTCTCTTGGAATATCTCTTTCCTGCAGCAGTGACAAAAAAAGCAGTAAAGACAGTAAGTCTCAGCTTGAAACAAAATTAGCTGCAATTCCGTTTTCAGCAGATATGGTTCTGCCGGGCAACGCCCCTGGAAAAAATATTTTAATCGTCTCCGAAACGACTAACATAACCCGCAAAGAAGCTCAGGCGAAATTAGGTGATAAAGCTGCTAAATATCTCAGTTCACTAATGATTGGTACTGTCATAGTAATGTACAAAGTAGACGAAGATTCAATCAGAGTAGAGATTACCCAGTTTGCCTCGACCGACGATGCCTATGGCTTTTACTCCCGTCAGAGGCCGGACGGAATAACTCTCGATGGTATCGGCTCAGAATCATTCTTTTACAAAAATAAGTACAAGTTCATTAAAGGCGAATATGTGGTCTCTCTCTCATTAAGAAGGACAAGCAATGACGCACTAAAATCTTTTCGTAAACTGGCTGAAGAGATAGCCGGTAAAATAGCGCAGCCCATAAGGGCGCAGCAGTTTTTCATTCTGTTCCCATATAGCGGTCAGGTCGTCCCTTCGCACAAGTATTACAGCCGGGACTTTATGGGAGTAGACGGACTTGACAGCGTTTATACTGTCAGCTACGCTTCTGATTCTGACACATTAATTCTTTTTCTATCAATGGACACCTCCGGCGCAAAATTTGTAAACTTTTCAAAATGGGGCCAAAGTTTTGGTAAAGCCGGCCCGGTGCCTGCCGAATTTGACTTTCCCTCAGGGCATTCTATTGCCTTTGAACATCCCCATAAAGGGCAGCTTGTAGCCGGGCTTGTCAGACAAAAGATAGCAGGTGTTATTGGTTACAAACGCGGCAGCGGCAGTAAATTATGCAGTCGCTGGGTTAAAGGCCTCAGGTAGCGGTTTATAAATAAGAAAGGCGCCGACAAGCAGCGCCTTTCTTGGGGGAGGTACTATGAAAAAAATTCGTATTGCTGTCCCAAGTTGTCTTATTCTTTTCATATATTGTAACAGATAGTACTTAAAAAAGTTCCGTGAATTGCTGCCATTTCATTCTACTTATTGGCACCTACTCAGATTTTTCGAGAGCTTTCTTTAGTTCTTCAAAATCTTTGCCATCTTTTACTGAATATTCATAGTTGATAAACTCAAACTTGCCGTCTGGGCCGACCACAAAGACCGAACGGCTCATCATACCGTTATCGGGCATATAAACGCCCATTTTTTTCCCGAATTCACGAGTATGGTCTCCCAAAAGTTTAAATGGCAAATTATGATGCTGAGCCCAGGCCTGGTGGCTGAAGATATAGTCCCCGGATACAGGATATACTTCCACGTCCAGTTTAGTAAAGGCAGTAATCGAATCTCTAAAATTGCACATCTCGGTCGTACAGCCGCCCGACCAGTCGGCCGGGTAAAAAGCCAGTACATATCTACTGCCTTTTAAGTCTTCGGAGCTTATTCCGTCAAAATCAACTTTTTCCTGAGTCGCATAAGGTAATTTGAAGGCAGGCACCGTATCTCCAACTTTTAGCACTATTTCCTCCGCTATTGAAATGTTGATTAACACAAAAAAGACAAGTACAGCCTTACTAATCAGCGAACATACTTTTCTAAGTAACATAATTAGTCCTTAAATAAATCATCAAAGTTTTTTTTGCGGTCATCTTTGCTGTCAGCCTGATAAGAAACACCGCCCTGTCTTTTGAAGGCAATACGAGCTTGAAAGAAATCACAGAAATTCGATTTTTCTTTGTTAGGAATATTCATGTCGATTGATTCTCTACATTGAAAGCGGCGGTTCGGATCAAAGTGCCGGCAGCCCCGGCAGCATCTTAAATCTGCCTGACAGGATTCGCAGGAATCGGCTCTGGAGACTCTTCCCGTTAAACCACTGTTCTTGCTGCAATTCCAGCAAATTAAAGCATCGTTTGCCATAATGGTTTATAACTTACACAAATTGCTGCTTAAGAAAAAGCGGAAGAATTAATTAAAAGGACTATGAAGTTAGTCCTGAATCTCTTTTATGAGCTGATTGGTGTATTCTTCGGTGCTGGCCGTGCCGCCTAAGTCTTTAGTGAGATTATTGCCTATTGAGATTGTAACCAAAATCGCTTTCCAGATATCATCAGCAGCCTCGTTTTCGCCTAAATGCCTGAGCATCAGCACCGCCGAAAATATCAGCGCGGTCGGGTTGGCTATATTTTTACCGGCTATATCCAGCGCGCTGCCGTGAACAGCCTCAAATACCGAGCAATTATCGCCGATATTGGCCCCCGGCACCATGCCCAGGCCGCCGACAAGGCCGGCAGCTAAATCACTGACAATATCACCAAACATATTACCCAAGAGCAGCACGTCGTATTGGCAGGGGTCCATCACCAGATTCATGCAAAGAGCATCGACAATCCGGTTATCGGCTTTGATATGCGGATAATCTTTGGCCACAGTCTCAAATGAATCGAGAAACATGCCATCGGAAATTTTCATAATATTAGCTTTATGAACTAAAGTAACTCTCTGACGATTATTTTTAACAGCGTATTCAAAAGCCCAGCGGGCTATCCGAAGTGAAGCTTTTTCGGTGACGACTTTAATCGCCTGGGCTACTCCCGGGGAAATCAATTTTTCTATGCCGGAATAAAGGTCTTCGGTATTCTCTCTGACAATGATCAGGTTAACTTTTTCAAAGCGGCTGTGAACTCCGCCGATAGACCTGACCGGCCTGAGATTAGTGTATAAATCGAGCTTTTGGCGAAGAGTTACATTGGCCGAACGGAAGCCTTTGCCTATGGCAGTAGTGGTTGGACCTTT
>JADFLZ010000353.1 GCA_022564135.1 Candidatus Zixiibacteriota bacterium | reverse complement strand
GTAATATCAAATGGTGGAGTTATTACAGTATCAGTTTGGTTAGCTGAAGAAATTACCAGCACATTGGCCGACAGTGAGGGTTACTTCGCTATTCGTGGGCTTGTGCCTGGAGTCTACGAGATACATGTTCGATCCTCAGAAGGGCAATTCATGAAGCTCTTTGAGAATGTGGTCGAGGCTGGCTCAGTAACCTACATTAGTGAGATTAGACTTCTAAACCTTGTTTGGCCAATTATTAATGTGATACCTTCGGATGGTTCGAATTCTATACCTCCCCTAAATTATATTTATATTATAAGCGAACGCAAAATTCTATCTTCCTCACTTGAAAGTGTCATTAGTATAAAGCCTGATGTGGTCGGTACCTGGGATTGGTGGTCCCTTTATGATACTGCCTACAGCTACAGATATCTTCTATCTGAAAATCTTAAACTAGGTCAAGAATATACTATTAACATTCCTTCGGGTTTGGAGTTTGAGGATGGCTATTTACTTACTCACGAGGTAAAGACGACGTTCACAGTTGAGAGCTTCATGGCTACCAATTTTGGTTTTGGTGATCGTCAAGTTCTAGTGGCAACGATTGATCCAGAAAATGTTGATTTAGCAGGCATGAAAATATTTTTTAATGCAGAATTGGATCAAGATTCAGTAAATGCTGCTATTGAATTCGACTTTTCTGTGCAAGGTATCTGGTTACCATATAGATATTGGTATATTACTGGTTTCAATTTCATATCATTCAGTCCGGTGGTTTTAGCTCCAGACTCTCAATATTCTGTAACGATAAGAGGATTAGCTCCTTTGGGAAATGGGTATGAGTTTACAAGTGACACAACTTTTATATTTAAAACGAATCCACTGACAATCACTGTATCACCCTCAGACGGTTCGACCGGAATATATGAACGAGGAAACATTGTTTTAGATTTTAATGCCAAGATGGATACGTCTGCCGCCGAACAATCGTTTGATCTTTCAACAATTGGAGGATCACCTGTTCCAGGTGTTTTTTCATGGAGCGTTGGGAATAAGTTAGTATTTAACCCTTCTATTGACATGTCCAGCGGCGAGATCTACTTAATCAAGGCTTCTACTGTAGCTAAGACAGAATCTGGTCATTATCTCCAAGAAGAATTCAAGTCATATTTTGTGGTACGTTAGCATGCTACAAATACTCATGTTATGATGAATTCAAATTGCCGGTTTTGCGTAATCAGGCAGAGATCTGCAAAACCTTTATTTCCCAGTTCGAATCTGGGTGGCGCCTCTTTATATTTCTGAACACTCTTATTCTCTTCAGGACAAACGCCAAGCAGGTCGATGGAAATGTGCCACGTCCCTTTGACGCTTTGCGCAAAATGGTCCGCGGACCTGCGACGCTTCGTGCAAATGGGTTCGTTTTGTCATATTTTACTTTTCCCCTATCAAAAGTTGTTGGTTTTTTGCTCTGGTCGCATTGGCAATCAGGCATAGTCATAGCCGCTTTATTTTAGGACGGGCGGAAGTATATTGCACTAAGATTGGAGTGAATTCGTTTGCCCCCCCCAAAAGGGGCAGACGACCAGGACCGAATCACATAATACATGGACTTCCCCGATTGGCCTAATCCCTTGACAAAAAACCCTTTTCTTATAAACTTGAGGATAAATTCTTTCATTACAATTCTATAGGGTTGCTAAATATCATCAAGACTTACATTTTTGCAACCCACTGTAGTGTAGTAGGCCAGGCTCAGAAAGAGAACAACTATGATATTCTTGAAACTTAATTTGTTGATATCAATTATTTTTCTCGTTGTGGCTGTATCAACTGCCAGTTCGCAGAATTTACCGGTTTCTACCTTCACCGTTGATGCTGTGAGGGAGTACCTCGGATTCTCGGTTTCTGGGGCCGGAGACGTGAACAACGACGGCTTTGACGACTTGATTGTGGGGGCATACAGTGGAGAAGACTGTGAGTCCCGTACTGGCCGGGCGTATGTCTACTCCGGACAGAGTGGGGTCCTATTATATACCTTTACCGGAGAGGCGGCGGGGGACATCTTCGGCCTCTCGGTTTCTGGGGCCGGGGATGTGAACAACGACGGCTTTGACGACCTGATTGTGGGGGCATACGGGATTAACGCTGATGGGTCCTATGTCGGGCGGGCCTATGTCTTTTCCGGACAGAGCGGCGATACAGTTTATGTTTTCACCGGCGAGGCGGCACATGACTTCTTCGGTGGTTCGATTGCTTCTGCTGGTGATGTAGATAACGACGGCTTTGACGACCTGATTGTGGGGGCATTCGGGAATGATGCCGGTGGGCTCGATGCCGGGCGGGCCTATGTCTACTCCGGACAAAGCGGCACACTACTGCACACTTTTACCGGAGAAGTGGCGTTATACCGGTTCGGCGTCTCGGTTTCCGGCGCTGGTGATGTGAACAACGACGGCTTTGACGACTTGATCGTGGGGGGATACTTAATTACCGCTGCCGGTTTCGATGCCGGGTGGGCGTATGTCTACTCCGGACAGAGCGGCACTCTGCTATGGCGACTCCAAAGGTGATCAGGTGGTAAATCTCGATGATGTGAAATTCCACAAGAACCTCAATAGCAGAAATCTATTTATTCGAACGTCATACTTCGACTCCGCTCAGCACGACGTGCCGAAGGTGTCCATCTCACCATTAACCTGCCTGTGCTGAGTCCACCTCGGCAGAAAGGGCCGAGGTATGGTTCCAAGCAGCAAATACTGCCCAAAATCTATCTTTTGCCTTTATTGCGATTTCAGGTTATATTCAGCTGAGTAAGAGGCTAAACTTAAGTAAACATAAATGGGGTCTAAATGGCTGTTATAGCAGAAGAAATTAAAAAAACGTCAATTTCAATAGACGACCTGCCAGAACTTCTGGTCGGGCATGATACGCAAGTGCCGACGCTTGACGGCTCCAAAAGATATATAAATTTTGATAACGCCGCCTCGACCCCGACCTTTGCACCGATAGCCGACGGTGTTAGTTCGTTTTTGAAGTGGTATTCAAATGTTCATCGTGGCACCGGTTTTAAGTCGCAGCTTTCCAGCTGGGCTTTTGAGCAGGCGCGCGATCTGGTGGCAGAATTTATCGGTGCCGATCTCGACCGGCAGGTGGTTCTTTTTCCCAAGAATTCAACTTA
>JADFLZ010000352.1 GCA_022564135.1 Candidatus Zixiibacteriota bacterium | reverse complement strand
GAGTGCCGGTTTTTGATGGCGGCGCCAGCAGCGCCGAAGTAAAGGCCGCCTGGTTTGAGGCCGACCAGTCACGTTTAGAATATCAGCGCACCGAAAAACAGGTCAGAGCGCAGATTGTAAATCTGATAAATAAGCTCGATGTTTCTTACCGCAGGCTTGATATCATCAGCAAGCAGATTGGACTGGCCGACAACCGGTTGAAAATCGCCGATCAAAGATATCAGGACGGCCAAATTTCAAAATTGACTTATCTGGTCAGCAGGATTTTCTATGTGGAAACAAAAGATAAGTATTTGCAGGAACTGGAAGCCTATCTGTTAAACAAGATAGAAATAGAGAGTAAATTTCCCGGCTGATGAGCCAAAATATAATTGTTCGAGCGCCAAACCATCTGGGCGACTGCATTATGTCAATGCCCATGATAAGTGAAACAGGCGAGGCCTTTCCCGGCTGTTCCCTTACTCTCTTAATAAGAGAGGGTCTCTCGGAGTTATTTGAAGGCAATCAGGCTATTGATAAAATATTAACTTTTCCTGACAGATACGCACATGGTCTGGCCGGAGTTTTTAAACTTACTGATATTATAAAAAAAGGGAAATACGATACCGGCTTTATTCTGCCGCCGTCGTTTAGTTCGGCCTCGTCTTTCAAACTGGCCGGTGTCTCTGAAAGAATAGGCTATATTGCAGATGGCAGGCGGCTTCTTTTGACCAAAGCTTTGGCTCTGCCGGAGCCGATTAATAGCACTCACCGCAGCGAAACTTATCTCAATCTTCTCAGACGTTCATACAACAAGGAATATAGTTATTCCAAGCCCAAGCTCTTTTTGAGTGATACTGATATATCAAAAGGCGTGAAGCTATTGGAAGGTTTTGGAGTTAGCAGCTCAGCCCGATATGCCGTTATTGCTTTTCGGGCGGTGGCTGAGTCGCGCCGCTGGGGAGTAGAGAATTATACCCGGCTGGCTAAATGGATTGTCTCCGAGCTGAATTTGACGGTACTATTGACCGGTCAAAAAGAAGATGTACCCGAAGGCAATAGCATTGCCGAAGCAGCCGGTCAGGCCAAAGTAATAAATCTTGCAGGTAAGACAGGCATCAGAGAACTGGCTTCCGTTCTCTCGAATGCCGCTGTCTTTATAGGTAATGACTCCGGCGCGGCACATCTGGCGGCAGCAGTTGGTACAGCTGTAGTGGTATTGTCCGGTGCTGATGACCCTGAAGAAACATCTCCGCTGGCTGCCAGAAAAAAAATGCTGTACTTAAATCAGCTTGGTTGCATTTCCTGTCTGAAAAACAAGTGTCCTCAAAAAGGCTCAAAGTATATGAAGTGCATGAAAGGCATCACCTTCGAGATGACCTCAAATGCTATTGGCGATCTTGTAAATTCAAATTAGAAACTTCCTTCAATCAGGCCGAACTATCTTAGCGTTGCTGCTGTTACAGAAGTTGGTAGACTAACCTGCAGGCTGATTTTTGAGGAGTTGGCGCAGAATCTGCGGCGACCCCTCAATAGCGTCATTTAGCTTGATATAATTAGGTCTTTTTGCTAACATGAAAGTAGCAGAAGATGCGCTTAGTACGTCAAACTCGCCACTTCTGCTTTTATTAGAAAAACGATCAATATTTCAAGGTTCGGATTGGAGGCATTTTAATGAGAAGATCCAAGCTCATTTTGACAGCGATGACTTTGTTGCTGCTGTTCGCCAGCTTTTTATCCGTGCCCGCATTGTCCGGTGAAAACCCCTGGGACGCTGACGAAGGAAATGGCGGCTCTACGGGTGTACCCCCAGATTCAGCTAAGAATGACGCTGGTGAAGTTGCTAATGCCCCGACAGGGACGGTAGCAGGGAACCCAGACGGCGGCGGTGGCACGCAGAATTGGTTCTCCGGATTAATGTCGAGGTTGTCTGCTTTTATCGTGGATCGCTACTATGAGTGGACTTCCCCCAAGGCACAGGTAAAGACTGCTTATTGAACGAAAACGATAAGGAAAACTGACCTTACAACAAGAGGTGATCCGGGAGGGTCTTGTCCTCTTTAATGGGAAAGAAAATAATGAAGGTCTCCTCGCCTAAAATTATTTTGGACAGTCGTCTTCTCGCCGTGCAGGAGCTGTTTCGGCAACGCCAATATGCTCGGGCAGTTAAAGAGTTGAACGGCCTTAAAGAAAAAGAATTCAAAGAAAAGGCTCATGAGCTTGGGCTCTGGCAGTCATTAAAATCCGCCGCAAGTTACTTTGAGGGCAATTACAAAGACGCTTTAGAAATCGGTTTGAAAGCAGTTAAGCTTTTAGCCGGTTTTCCTTTAAATAGCTGTTATGGCCGCGCACAACTGGTGGTCTCACAGTCTTATTCTGCAGTAGGCGATCTCAAAAATGCCGAAATCAGGGCCAGGGATGCCTTGGCTGCCTATCGCAGAGGTGCCGACAGGGTCGGGCAGAGCGATGCCTTAAATGAACTCGCCCGTGTCTGTTATATCCGTACTAATTATAAAGCTGTTTTAGAACACCTTGAGCAGGCTCTTGAGCTAATTGGAGACAATCCTCGCAAGCGTGCCCAGATGACAGGTAACTTAGGCAGAATCCAGCTCAGATTAGGCAACTGGGATGAGGCTGAAGAAAAACTTAGAGAGACCTTAAAGTACTTCGAAAAGAATAATCACGAAGTTTCACAGGTAAATAACCTGCTTGATCTGGGCTATTTACAGCTGCGCCGCAGAGATTTTAATGAAGCCCGTCGGAAATTTGACAAAGCCTTAGAAAAAATAGCAACGCTGGGCTTAAAACGCGAAAAAATTTATTACCTGGAATATTATGGTGAATTGCTTTTAGAAAAAGGGGACTATTTTAAGGCCAAAGCTGTCTTAAGTGAAGCCTATCAAAAAGGCACCATGCTGGCTCCGGACTCGGCACTTGTCTCGCAGTCTGGCCGCAGACTGGCAGAGGCCGAGCTCTCTCTGGACAATGCTGATGATGCCATGAAATACGGGCAGAAATCTCTGGAATTAGCCCTGGCGCTGGGAGAAAAAGCAGAAATTGGTCTATCCCGCCGACTCATAGCCAAAGCCTTTGTACTAAAAGGGGATTATGATGAGGCGATTGAAAATATTGACTTAGCCATTGAGGTCCTTCGAGAAGTCAACGATCCTTATGACTTAGCTCGCACCATGCTG
>JADFLZ010000033.1 GCA_022564135.1 Candidatus Zixiibacteriota bacterium | reverse complement strand
TAAGCTGCGGCGGACTGATATTGGAATCTTCCTTTGATTCGGCCACAGAGATGGCCAAAGGTTACTTTCCGTTTTTCCCGGCCGAACTTTTAATAAAATACAGATACGATTCTATCACCAAAATTTCTAAAGTTAAATGCTTAAAGCTTTTCACGCATTCGCCGGCAGACGAACTGATACCGTTCGACAGGGGTAAGAGACTTTTTGAGGCCGCGCCGGAGCCCAAAACGTTTTTCGAGATTTCAGGCGGGCATAACCAACGAACTTATCTTGATGATTCGGGTTATATAACAGTAATTGACAACTTGCTTAAGCAAGATGGTGCCGGCAGAAACTAAAATCAGGCAACGCTATTTGTTTGACAATCAGAGGCGGCGCCGTTATAATTTGCACTTAACTTTTATTATAATAAAGATGATAGGACAGATAAGCTAAGATGCTTGATATCAACAAGATGCTCGAATACACCAAACCGGTCAGCGCCGATTTGGAGCGCTTTGACAAGCGACTTAGCGATTATCTCAGAGGTGACTCGCCTTTGATTTCTTCAATCGCCCGGCATCTGCTGCGTTCCCGCGGCAAAAGAATACGGCCGGCTTTTCTCTTTTTAACTTCCAGAGCCTCCGATAATTATTCTGAGTTTGCAGTCGAAGCATCGCTGGCTATTGAGCTGATTCATACTGCTACTTTGCTGCACGACGATGTGGTAGATGAATCGGATCTCCGCAGAGGTCAGTCGTCAATAAACAAACAATGGACAAACCTCATCTCGGTTTTGATGGGAGATTATCTTTTTGCCAAAGCCTTTCGGATTATGGTTGAGTCGGAGTCAGTACAGCTCATGCGGGCGATTTCCAAAGCGACAGAAAGAGTTTCGGTCGGGGAACTTCGCCAGATAGAAGAAACCGGCAATTATGATATTTCCGAAGATGAATATGTCAGCATAATTGCTGATAAGACAGCTTCGCTTTTCAGTGTCTCCTGTGAGACAGGTCCGATTTTAAATAAGAGAACCGAAAAAGAACGTCGCCAGCTGGCCGAGTTCGGGGAAAAGATTGGCATTGCTTTTCAGATTGCTGACGACCTGCTTGATTTTGTGGGAGAACTTGACGTTACCGGCAAAGAGCCGGGCAACGATGTCATGACCGGCAAGGTTACTCTGCCGCTTATATATTCGTTTAAGAAATCAAACGACAGCAGCCGCCGGGAGATAATGAAATATCTTGATGACTCCGCGGAAAACAAGGATGCTTTTGATAAAGTATACAAGTTTGTTATTGAATCAGGAGGGATTGAATACGCTTATAATAAGGCGACTGAGTTAAGTCAGCAGGGGCTTGATGTTATTTCCGGAATGAATTCCTCGATCTATCAGGAGAGCCTCAACGATATGGTTCGCTTTGCCATAAAGAGAGCTTCATAATTTTTCAATTGTCAAAAGCTGATAATTTTTTGGTCGGCGCATATTAAACTTCTTTGAGTCAATTTAGGTATAACATAAATGTTCGGCTATGATGACTTATCAATAAATTTTCTGACAGCAAGCCCGCTAGCTGTCTGGCTGATGCTGCTGGTTTTGACAGCTCTGGCAGTTTTTACTTACTATCGCACTAATCCGCCGCTGCCTCGTTATTTGAAGATTATTTTGGGCAGTTTGCGTCTTCTGGCAATACTCATGCTGATGCTGGCGCTGCTGGAACCGGTAATAAGTTTCAGCCGCAGCTATGAGCGTCCCCGGCGTATTTCTTTTTTGATTGACCGCTCAGACAGTATGGAAAAAGTAGAAAACGGAAAAACCCGCCGGGCCAGGGTTGATTCACTGCTGTCATTATCTTTGTTTGAAAAACTTCAGACCGAGACCTCTTTAGAAAAGTATTACTTTGCTGATATTATTTCTGCTGACGCCTCTGATATTTCCAGAGATAAGACTGCCATAGGTGATATACTTTATGACATAGAGAGAATGGAGCTTTCTGAAGCTGTCGACTACCGCTTTATCTTAACAGACGGCAGTTCGAATTTTGGGAGGGAGCCCTCGGCGGCATCGGAACATCTGTCCAGTCCCCTGTTTGCAATTGACATGGCCAGCGGCGGCAGCGAGCCTGACATTGCCATTAGTAAAATCGAATTTAATCCGGTTTTGTTTGTCGGGCAGATTACTTCAGTCAAAGTCAGCCTGAGCTGGCAGGGGAAGCTGCCGGAAAAAGTAATTGTGCGGCTGTCTGATTCGAGCAAAGTTTTAAAAGAGGAAAGTTTCCGGGCGACTCAGGAAAATGGTCTGGCAGAGATAAGTCTTAAATACATGCCGGTAAGTCCCGGTCATAAGATTCTTAAAGTCAGCATCCCCCGGCTTAAAGGGGAGAGAAACAGTCGGAACAATTCCCGTTCGTTTGCGGTCAAAGTATTAAAAAGTAAGATGTCGGTTCTGCTGGTGTCATCAAGACCGGATTACGAAGTTGGTTTTTTAAAAAGGTTATTTGAAAAATCAGACCGCTACGAAATCAAGCTGCTTCAGACCGGCACAAAAGCACCCGGCCGAAAAGTTAACTTTCCCGCTAAGCAGACAGAAATAAACCGCTATGACCTGATTATTTTGCACGACCCCGACCCTCGCAGCTTACAGCAGTCGCAGCAGGTTATTGTTTCGTATCTTAGCGACCGCGGCGGTTCTCTCTGGCTTTTATTGGGTGAGCAGTTTGCAGCGCGCGGTCCTGTTGGCTGGTTTAACGAATTGATGCCGTTTTATCAGAGTGCAAAATCGAATCTGCAATACCGGGAGTTTCACGCCGAGCCTGTCGAGGGCAGTTTACTGCACCCGGCCAATCGGCTGGCCGCTGACCAGACTTCGATAAGACTGGCCTGGTCTGAGATTCCGCCGTTTAAATCTCTGGTCGTCATGGATGAACTGGACCCGGACGGCATAATTCTCTCAGAAACGGCCGATGTAAAGCAACCATCAAAACGTCTGCCGGTAAGTGGCTATAAGCGTCACGGTCCGGGGCGTGTTTTTGTCAGCGCCGCTTTACCATTCTGGTCCTGGGAGTTTGACAGCTACAGTTTTGAGTCGGGCGAAAAGTTTTTTGAAAAATTTGTCGAAGGTACGGCCAGCTGGTTAACCGTCAAAGAAGACCTGGAGCCGCTGCGAATCAGCCCGGTCAGGAAAGTTTTCAGCCGGGGCGAGGCTGTCAGGTTCGAAGGATTCGCTTTTGACCTCGGTTTCAGACCTCTGCCGGGTGTCTCAGGAAATATCGAACTCTCGGGTCAGCAGGGACAGCAAACTGTTCTCGCAGACCTGATTCCTTATAAAGAAGGTGAGTTTACTGCGGAGATTTTTAATCTGTCATCGGGCAATTACAGCTGGACGGGTAAATTTGAAAAAGACGGCCGGGTCATACATGAAGAAACTGGGGAGATTCTGGTTGAATCTTTCACACTTGAAGAGTTTGACATAAGCGGCAATATAACCGAGATGACAGCCATGGCCGCCCGCACAGGCGGCAGGTACTATAGGTTCGACAAATTCGATGCAGCAATCGCGGCTCTGGATCTGCGGCCGGTCGAAGTATCCGAAACCGGCGAAATAACTTTGTGGGGAAAACTCTGGCTGCTGCTTTTGTTTTTGAGTGCGCTTTCATTAGAGTGGCTTTTGAGAAAAATATTTCAGTTAATCTGAGTAAGTATATAAAAGGGGAAAAATGAAAATTGCAGTATTAGGGGCCGGGCTTATGGGACGCGCCGCCGTTTATGATCTGTCCCGTGCCGAGGGTGTCACGGCTGTCGGCGTATTCGACATTGACGAAAAGTTAGCGGACGAAGTTGCCAAAAAATATGGCAATAATATTGCGATAGCAGCTGCTCTTGATGCCGGCGATATCGCGGCTGTAACTTCAGTCTTGAAAAATTACGATGCTGCAATTTCATGCGTGACTTACAAATTTAATCCGGGTCTGACTAAAGCCGCCATTAGCGCTAAATGTCACTTGGTTGATTTAGGCGGCAACAATGATACGGTGGCCGAGCAGCTGGCCATGAATGACGAAGCCGAAAAAAATGATGTAATAATTATTCCCGACTGCGGTCTGGCGCCGGGCATGGTGGCGGTTTTGTGCGCCGATGCTTTCACAAAGTTTGACAAAACTTCTTCGGTTAAAATCAGAGTAGGCGGACTTCCGCAAAATCCGAGGCCGCCACTGAACTATCAGATGGTTTTTTCAGCCGAGGGTCTCATAAACGAATACTGGGAGCCCTGTGTTATACTTGAAAACGGCCGGAAAAAAACCGTCGAGCCGATGAGCGAAATTGAAGAGCTGGAGTTTGAATCAATCGGAAAACTCGAAGCCTTTTATACTTCGGGCGGGACTTCGACTCTGCCGGACAGTTATTTAAACAAGATTGATTTTTTAGATTACAAAACTATCCGCTACCCCGGTCATTGTGAACTGTTTAAAACTATGCTCGAAATCGGGCTGGCCTCAAGAGAAGAAATCGATGTAAACGGCCAAAAAGTTATTCCCAGAGAGCTTTTTAAGACAGTCTTAAATAAGAACCTTTCGTTTGATGAACCGGATTTAGTCTTAGTACGTCTTACTGCCGAGGGCACTAAAAATGCTGGTAATCACAAAGTAGTCTATGAGCTAATAGACAGATATGACCAGGAGACCGGCCTGACAGCCATGATGCGCTCAACCTCGTTTCCGGCTGCGATAGTAACCTGGATGGCGGCCTCTGGTAAAATCAGCCAGCGTGGCTGCCAGCCGCAGGAGTTAGTGGTCGATTCAAAAGCGTTTATAGAAGAATTAAGAAAACGCGGGCTTAATCTAACGATAAAAGAATAAAAATCTCACCAAGAAAAATCTGAAAAGTTTTACCAGAGGTCATGGGGAAAGACGATATCAATTTTTGTAACAGAAGCCGGTGTTATTGAAATAGAAATCGTGGTCGAATCATTGTCCGGCAGATATACCGCAGTCAGGCGATGATTTCCTATGGGAATTCCTGAAAACGAAAAATTCCCTTTGGCATCAACCATGGTAACAGCAGTTGTCATGGCGCCGCTTCCGTCAGGGAATGTCAGCCTGAGTGCCAGCGAATCTTTATAGACAGCGCCCGGCATAGTTGAACTGGCATCAACAAGGTAGCCTGTCACAGAATTTGAAAGCAGCGACAACGAACTGGCCGCCACCATTTTGTCGATATTGGCGCCGGAGCCGCTTGAGCGAATCGTTGTGCCGCTGTACATGTAGTTAACTCCCCAGCCATCCTGATTGTACCCGGGACCGCTTTCCAGATAGGGACCAGCCCAGGTGGCGTAACCGCCCGGGTTTGAAACCAGGGCAGCTAAGTCCGGCGGCAAACTGCCAATATCACCGACATAGCCAAAATCAGAACGAGCGCCGTTTGTGTAAAGTGCCGGATTGCCGACTATGGCAAAGGCCAGGGCGTCAAGCTCGGCTTTGGTATGCTCATGTTTGGCTGTGTCAAAAGATGAGGTCATGTTGACCATAGCAACTGCGGTAATTATACCAATGATGATGATAATTATGACCAGCTCTATCAGAGTAAAACCGGAGCTTGAATTTAGTTTCCGCATAATCATATTTTCTTAACTTCCGGTTGTGTCATACCAGACATTTTGGGATAGAAAATATTCGCCATAGTGCCTCGAATTGGGGACTATTGACACGAATCTTCTTAAAGTATCATTTGTTGGTCCGTAGACGATTTCGATATCGTGGTTGCCAATTGGAACAGATTCAAATGAGAAAAATCCGCCGATATCAGGCTGTGTAACAAGCGAAGAGTAGCCGCCTGAGCCGTTGGGGAAAGTCAGTCGGACTAATATTGAGTCACGATAAATCGGTCCCGGGGGAGTGCCGTCTAAATCAAGCAAAACTCCATCGACGCCGTTTAGTAAAAAATCGTTTAAGCTGGTTCCAAACTCCCTGACTATGTTTGAGCCGGAACCGCTTGAGGTAAGGCTGTTGCCGCCGTAGGCGTAGGCAATGCCCCAGGCATCTTTCTTGTAGCCATCAGGGTCCTGCTCAAAGCGTCTCTTGATATAGGGACCGTTCCAGGTGGCGTAGCCTCCGGGATTGGCAAAGAGAGCATCAAGATCGGGCGGCATAGAGCCAACATCGCCGACATAACCGAAATCGGATCTGGTGTTGTCGTTATACAAAAGGGGATTACCGACAATGGCAAACTGCAGCATTTCGAGTTCCTGTTTGGTTTCTTCTTCTTTGGCCGTTTCAGAAATGAAAAAGGCAGAGCGCATAGCCACAGTTGCCAAAATCGCCGAGATAACCAGCACGATTACAATTTCGATGAGAGTAAAACCTCTTGTATCCATTTTATTTCTCATCAATACTCTATCTCCAGCCATACCTGGGTGACGTAAGCAGGGGAACCTGTGTTTTGACCCTTAATAGCCAGACCGGCTTCAAGACTCATAATGTCCGACCAGCTCCAGGTGCTGCCGCTACTCGGATTGGCATTCCACTGATAGCTGTAGTTACTATATGAATTTGTCAAAGAAGATTCAGTCCCTTCGTATTCCACACCACCGACATAGATAACCGGCTTAGCCGTTCCTTGATTTTTTTCTTTGCGTGCTCTATAAAAAACAGTTACCCGTAATATATCGCAGTCGGTGAATGGAATATCTTCAAACGTGTAAACATCGGTGGCATACAAATTGGAGGCTCTCTCCAGGCGGCTGGCGTCTTCATCTGAAGTTATTTCGCTGACGCACTGCCAGTTACTAACGCAGCCTGCTGTGGTCAAATTTGTGATAGTGCCGCTGCCATTCGGACGCAAAATCAATACGCCGCTGGAGTCGCAGCCGCCGCCACCACCGCCGCCGCCACCGCCACCACCACCTGAGAAGTAGCTTCCGAAGAATCTGTATGATTTGCGGTCTTTGTGGCGGGGATAGACAGTCAGGTATCTGAAAATTGTATCGACATTCGGGGTATAGATAATTCTCAAGGGGTGTTTCCCTACCGGCAGAGAATCGAGAGTAAAGTTTCCGATTGAGTCAGGGTGATAAAGTTTTGTCTGCGAGCCGCCGGCTCCGTTGGGAATCGTTATCACTATATCGACAGAATCCTGATAGCTGCTGCCGGGTGGAAAGTTGGAGTTGTCTTTGATATCTCCGTAGACAGTATTAAGCAGGTAATCCGAAGTCGCTCTGGCGATCTGTTTACTGATTGTGGTGCCGCTGCCGGTAGATGAAATTATAACTCCGCCGGAATAATTATAGGCGGCTCCCCATTCATCTGTTTTAAAACCCGTGGAATCCTGCGTAAAACCAGCAGGGATATAAGGTCCATCCCAGCTGGCATAGCCGCCGGGGTTTGTATAAAGTGCGCTGATATTGGGCGGGAAACTGCCGACATCGCCGACATAGCCAAAATCTGTTCTGCCGCTGTTACCGGTCAGGTCGGGGTTACCTACTATCGAATTTGCCAGTATTTCCATTTCGCGCTCTGTTTTAATCTGGCGGCTGTCGTTCATGACCGAGGTCATCTGCTGCAATGCCACGCCAATCAGAATTGAAATGATTATCAGAGCAATAGTTAACTCTATCAGAGAAAAGCCGGCTTGATTATTGAAACTGAATTTCTTCATTAGTTCTACTTAACCCGTATCAAAAAATTTCTGCCCAGACCTGCGAGCATCTGGCTTGATCTTTTAGCCCTACACCAATTTGAATATCGTTTAGCTCAGCCCAGGTCCAGGGAGAGGAAGTATCGGGGTTTGTGACATAGGCTGTTGAAAAGACTGTGTAGGTTGGTGAGCTATTAAGGTTATTATTGCCGCCGGTGTAGAGGTTGCCATTGACAACCAGCGTGGTTCGTGCTAATTGTCCCGGACCGGTGGAGCGTACTAAAATATAAATAACAATACTATCGATGGCACCGCTGCCAATCGGGTCTTCGGCCTGATATGATTCAGTCGCCCATGGCCCGGAGGCTATTATTACATAGGAGCCATCGCCGTCTGAGGTAACGTCGTTGACGCATTGCCAATTGCTGCTACAGCCGTTACTGGTATGTTCAGTATAATCTCCAACTCCTTCGGGTCTGATTATGACTTTGCCGAAACCGCCGCCTCCGCCTCCGGAACCCCAGGGATTGCTGAACAGCTGAACATCGACTAAGGCCAGTTCTCCCGGGTTAACTGCAACTTTCCGCTTCAGAGTATCGTTGTCAGGCAGATAAACTGTTCTTAAAGTTTGAAGTCCTATCGGTACTGAATCAATCTGAACAAAACCATCGGAAGCGGGTGCCCTGGCTATGGTAATCGTTCCGCCAGTTCCGTTAGGATAGGTCAGCAGGACATTTACAGAGTCTTTGTAGATTGGTCCGGGAGGGTTCTGGTTTATGTCGGTTACGGTAACAGCCACGCTGTTGTATAGCAGGTCACTTACAGAGTTTGCAATTTCTCTGGTGATAGCCTGTCCGCTGCCGGTCGAAGTTATGGTTACTCCGGATGAATAGACGTATCCGGCACCCCAGTCGTCGATTTTGAATTCAGAATTAGCGCCGCCTGCGGCCGCCAGGTAGTCGTCCTTCAAGTATGGACCTTTCCAGGTGGCGAATCCGCCCGGGTTTATAACCAGCGCATCGAGATTCACCGGCAAAGAGCCGACATCGCCGACGTATCCAAAATCTGTTCTTGTTCCCCCCGAAACCAATTCAGGATTACCGGCTATCGCAAAGGCCAGTTCGTCCATTTCATCTTTGGAGCGTTCGGTGCGGACGGTATCACTTGAGGTCATTAAAGTTTTCACAGAGACGGCTGCAATAATCGAAATGATGATTATGACAACCATCAGTTCAATCAAAGAATAGCCTTTTTTCGAATATGAAATATGCAATCGCATGCACTCCCGGCGTTTTGTCATCTATCTTTATATTATCGGCTGTTTTGCGGCCCAAATTTACTTTTTGGGCATGGTTGATTTTCATCTGAGCAGGAGAAAAGAGGCAACAATTTACGCTCACAAAAAAACCGCCTTAAAAAAAGGCGGCTTTGGACAATTTAGCTGATATAATGCCTAAAAAGGGTCATTTTCCCAGTCTGATTCCTTGGGGGGGATTTTCACGACCAGATTAGCTCTGGTTTCACACTGGCAGGCCAGACGTGAGGTCTCAGTCAGGCCTTCGGCTTCGTCCAGCATATCCTGCTCGTCTTCAGTCATTTTATTCAGAGTATCAAATCCCTCGACCACAATTATGTGGCAGGTAGAGCAGGCGCAGTTGCCGCCGCAATTATGGTCTATATGAATATCATTATCTAAAGCCGCGTCCAAAATTGGCGTTCCTTCTTCGACCTCAACTTCAACATCAGAAGGCAAAAACTTTATCTTAGGCATCAAACTCATCCATATCCTTCGCTTCTACAAATTTTAAGAAGACAATCTTAATCCTTTTTTTTCCTGAACACAACCAGATTATCATGTTCATTTCCGAAGCGTACATTTTTGGCCAGATGTGCCAATTTCCCGGTTATGAGCATAAATGCCCAAGGGGGCATCAGAGCAGAGCTGCAGCCACGGACCAAGACCAGCTTGTTTTCAAACTGCAGCCAGTCAAATTTTTCCACTTTTTCAAGGAAAGCCACTTCTTTGAAAACACCGTTTTCGAGCAAATCTTCGGGATCCAGAACAGAAAAAGGCATATTTTAGCAGCTAAATGAGGAGCCGCAGCCGCAGGAACGGCGGGCATTGGGATTAGAAAACGAAAAACCGGCGCCCATCAGGCCGCTTTTATAGTCCAGAATTGTTCCGTTTAGTTGTACCAGTGCCTTTTCGGCAACCAGCACTTTGATGCCTCCAAAGTCGTATTCGCTGTCATTAGGCGTTTTTTCCGTATCAAATGCCATTGTATATGACATTCCTGAGCAGCCTCCGGCAGCAACACCGATTCTCAAATATAGATTTTCATCTTTTTCCTGAGAAATCAGTCGTTTGACTTCCACCATGGCATCCGGAGTTATTGTAATAGACATCTGCTGGACAGATTCTTTTATGTTTTCGGTCATTAAAAGGCTCCCTTATTCATTTCTCTACAATCTACATCAATTGTTTGCTCTGTCAACCAGTTATAACAGACAATATAGTTGTCGGTTCCGGGATAATGACTCGTTAATCAAGTTAGCGATAGAAGATTTATGACAATTCTGTGACAGGAGTTAAATTAAGAAAAAATAATTCACAAATCGACAATAAATAGATGGACAAATTGAATCTTTTTTCTTATAATCCCAATCAATATTAGGCAGAAAAGGGAACGCTTGCTCCCTGTTCGGCAGTTTTATAGTGAGTGTAACGAATGACAACATGAAGAAAAGAAAGGTTTATCAATGAGATTATCGCGGAAATCGGATTATGCTTTGAGGGCTGTACGACATCTCTCCACACTTCCCAAGGACAGACTGGGTTCTATTAATTCAATATCGCAGGCCGAAAAGGTACCTCGTGAATTTTTGGCCAAGATACTAAAGGACCTGACCCGCGGGGGAATACTTCGTTCTTTCCAGGGAGTAACCGGCGGCTATAGACTGTCCAAAGCAGCCAAAGATGTTTCGTTTTTGAATGTAATCGAAATAATCGATGGTCCGCTTCGTATTAGTCTGGCTACTGATGGCAAGTCGAGAGCATTTTCCGGCGAGGGTAAAGCTGATAGCAGTTTCGAGAAATTCTGGAAAGACCAGGAAAAAACACTCAAGAATACTTTCAGCAGACAGACTTTTGGAAAGTACGCACTTAAGGCCAAGAAAAAATCGAAATAAATTCTCTTGACTAAAATCTGGCCGCAATGCTCTATTCTATTAGTATTGCGGCCTTTTTTATAGCTGCAATCTACAAATATATTAACTATAACGGCGGATAATTAATATGCTGAAATTTGATGATAAACAGTACAAACTGAAAGTTGGTCTGGCAGAGATGCTCAAAGGCGGCGTAATCATGGATGTGATCAATGCCGAGCAGGCCAAGATTGCCGAAGATGCCGGCGCTGCAGCTGTTATGGCTTTAGAGAGAGTGCCCTCGGATATCCGGGCCGATGGCGGTGTGGCGCGAATGTCTGACCCGGATATGATTGAAGATATAAAACGCATGGTCACTATTCCGGTTATGGCCAAGTGCCGCATCGGGCATTTTGTCGAGGCTCAGGTGCTGGAAGCGCTCGAAGTTGACTTTGTCGATGAGTCCGAGGTCTTAACGCCGGCAGATAACAAGTACCACATAAACAAATGGCAGTTTAAAATTCCTTTTGTCTGTGGCTGCCGCAACTTAGGTGAGGCGCTCAGAAGAATATCCGAAGGGGCTGCTATGATTCGTACCAAAGGCGAAGCCGGTACCGGTGATGTCTCCGAAGCGGTCAAACATTTACGTGAAATTAATTCTGCCATGAAAGCTCTGACTATTATGTCCGACGAAGAACTTTTTGGCGCTGCCAAAGAAAATCAAGTTTCTATTGAGCTGATAAAAATTGTTTCCAAAACCGGCAAACTGCCGGTACCAAATTTTGCCGCCGGCGGTGTAGCCACTCCGGCCGACGCGGCTTTGTGCATGCAGCTTGGCGCCGAGGCTGTTTTTGTCGGCTCCGGTATATTTAAAGCCGACAATCCTGAAAAACGCGCCAAAGCGATAGTCGATGCCACTACGCATTACAAAAATGCCCGTCAGATTACCGAAAGCTCCCGCGGACTGGGCCAGGCCATGAAAGGCATCCAGGTGGCATCTATAGCCGACGAGGAACTGCTGCATACACGGTAAGAATGTCCATTGGGCAAATTTAGAGCACCAAGCAACCTTACATTCTCTTGGTTTTGAAAAGCCCTGGAATACTCAAACTTGTGATTTAGTTTATCATTTAAGTCTGCGTAGTTTAAGCGGTAAGAGAAAGGGGTCATGTTTTGACGCAGTCAAGTTCATATTGGAAAAAATCCCGAGCTCCGCATTCAAAAGTAAAGTCACGAATTGTCGCAAAATATTTTAAAATGTGGTCGCAGGTATTGAGAAAGCAGAAAGTTAAATTGGCATACCTAGACTT